>MEDZ01000019.1 GCA_001724275.1 Gemmatimonadetes bacterium SCN 70-22 | reverse complement strand
GATCGTGGTGGGGACGGTGGTCACGGAGGTGACGGTCAACCCGGCCGAACCCGCCACACCATCGATCGTGGCCGATACGGTGGAGGAGCCAGCTGCAATTCCGGTGGCGGTGACGGTCGACGATGTGCTCGACGAGAGCGACACCACGGTCCCGGCGCCGGTCGCCGCCCACTGCACGGCACGGCCGGAGATGATCGCGCCGTTGACGTCGCGCGCCACCGCGGTGGCCTGCGCCGTGGCACCCGGAAGGATGCTCGACACATTCAGCGTGACCTGCACGGTCTTCACCGTGGCCACGGCTGCCTGGACGGAGAGGCTCGCCCCCCCGCTCTTCCCCTCGCTTTGGGCGGTGATCGTCGCGCTCCCGGCCCCGACCGCGGTGACGTACCCGCTTTGCGAGACCGTGGCGACCGCCGTGTTCGACGAACTCCAGGCGATCGTGCGCCCGGAGAGCGTGCTGCCGCTCGCATCGCGCAAGACCGCCGTTGCTTGCGTCCCCTGCCCCACCGTCAGGGCGGACGAGGCGAGCGAGACCGACACCGACGCCACGGGATTGGCGGTGGGCGTGGCGCCAGCCACCGCGATCGTGACGCTGGCGCTCTTCCCCTCGCTGGTGGCGGTGACGGTCGCCGTGCCGGCGCCGACGGCGCGCACCATGCCGCTCGCATTCACCGTCGCGACGAGCGTGCTCGACGAGGTGAAGTAGATCGTCCGTCCGTTGAGCACCGTCCCGGTGGAGTCTCGCAGCGTCACGGCCAGGAAGGCGGAGTCGCCCACGACCATCGACGAGACGGGACTCGTGAGGGTGACCGAGCTGACCGGGAGCGGCGTCGATGCCTGCACGGTCACGCTCGCGAAGCCTTCCTTCTCCGCCGTCAGGGCCATGATCGCCGTGGACCCCGCGGCGAGTCCCGTGACCGTACCGGCGTTCGAGACCGAGACCGTGGCCGGATCGACGCTGCGGAACGTGACGGGATAGTCGAGGATCTCCTTGCCGCTCGTGTCGTAGACCTTCGCCATCGCGCTCGTGGTCTCGCTCACGCGCAGGACGGCGGAGTTGAGCGTCACCTTCACCGCGCCGACCGTCGGCGACGGCGGCGCCGTCACGGTCACGCTGGCCTGCGCCGATGCCCCTTCGATGGTCGCCGTCACGGTGGCACTGCCAGCCGCAACGCCCGTCACACTCCCGGTCGGCGACACGGTGGCCACGGAAGGCGCCGAGGTGGACCACGCCACGGGACGATTCTGCAGGACGTTACCCTGCGCATCGCGTGCCGTGGCGACGAGCTGCACCGCCTTCCCCGCCTCGACGCTGGGGGCTGACGGCGACACCGATACGCTCGCCACCGGGACGTTCTGGACCGTGACGGACGCGGTGCCGACGAGCGTCCCGACCGCGGCCCGGACCGTCGCGGTCCCGAGCGCGACGGCCGTCACCATCCCGTTGCTGCTGACGGAGGCGACGCCCGTCGCGGACGACGACCAGGTGATCGCCAGCCCGGTCATGACCGTGCCGAACTGGTCGCGAACCTCGGCGGTCAGCGGCGCCGTGGTGCCGACGGTGAGGAGCGCCGACGACGGCGTGATCGCGATCGACGAGGGCACGGCCCCGATGACGGTGAGGCGCTGGCTGGCGACCTTGCCGTCGCAGATGACCGAGATGGTGGTCTGTCCCCCCACCAGCGCGGTGATCACGCCGCTGCTGTTGATGGTCGCCACCGCGGGGTTGCTCGACTGCCAGGCCAGGGGGCGACCGGTGAGCGCTTCCCCGGTCGCGTCCAGGGGAGTCGCCACCGCCTGCATCGTGTTCCCCACCACGATCGAGTCGTTGGGGAGGGTCAACTTCACCGACGCGGCGCTCGCCGACGACACGTTCACCGCCGCGGTGCCGGTCCTGCCGTTCACGCTGGCGCTGATCATCGCACCGCCGACGGCGATCGCCGACACGCGTCCGTAGCGATCGACGCTGGCGACGGCGGGACTGGACGACTTCCACTTGACGTCGCGTCCCTCCACCAGGCGACCGAGGTTGTCGCGCACCTCAGCGACCAGCACCTGGGCATCTCCCACCGCCAGCGCCAGGTTGCCGGGCACCAGCGTGACCGATGCGATCGATGCGGCCGTGACCTTGATGTTGGCCGAGGCGGTCACGCCCTCGATGGTCGCGAAGACCTCGAGGTTCCCTTCCGACACCGTCGCCACCGAGCCATCGCCCAGGAGGCGGGCCGCGTTGGAGTCGGACAGCGTCCATCGCACGCGATCGGTGGCCATGGCCGTGTTGTCCGGCCCGACGAGCGTAGCCTGGAACTGGATCGTGTCACCGGCGGTCGTCGCCACGGCCCCCGGCGCCAAGTGCAGCTCGAAGCGGGGAAGGAAGACGACGAGGCGACCGGTGTCGGCGCTGGTGCCGGCTCGGGCGACGATGCGGGCCTCGCCACTGGCGATCGCGGTGACCGCGTTGCCGGAGATCGTCGCGATCGTGGGGTCGAGCGACGTCCAGGTGACCGGGACACTTCGCGCGGCGCCACCAGTCGTCGTGACGCTGGCGGCGAGTTCGCGGGTGGTGCCGATCAGGATCGAGTCGTCCTTCGAGACGATGCGAACGACCAGCTGATCGGTCGGCGGCGCCGGAGGAGTGGCGACCCCCCCCGCGTCCGAACCGCTGCATGCGGCGCCGGCGAGGGAGACGAGGGCGAGAGCGACGACCCTGACGATGCGCGAGCTGCAGTGCATGCGACCTCCACCTACCTGAGCGTTCGGCGGCCCGACGAGCGTGGCGCGACGGATCGCGCGTTAGCCTCGTAGCTTTGCGTCCGGGGGTTTCCCCTCCGTTTGCCCTTGTCGCGTCTCCGGAACTGGAGGCGCAGATGATGTCGGCGTGCCCCGAGCGCACGCCCATTCGCGGTGAAGACGAGGGCCGCGGCCGAACGTCACGCGATAACTCGTTTCAGCCGTGAGGGTTAGCCGTTTCTCAGCGTGCGACCGAGGTCACAAATCGCTGGTGCGCCGCATCGGCTCGCGTGGCCTTCGAGGCTCACGCGTGGTGGCAGAATGCAAGACGACGAGGGCGACGAGGGCGCGACGGCCGAAACCGTCGCGCCCTCGCGCCTCAGGGGAAGGCCCCCCTGATCAGGGGATGATGATACCCTGCGTCGCCGCGAGCACCCCCGCCGTGTTGGCCCCCTTCCCGGTCGACTGCCCCGCCGACAGCGAGGAGACGAAGGTCCCGTTGGGATACCCGGACTGGAAGGCGCCGATCATCACCACGTTCTTCCAGACCACGGTGCCGGAGAAGGCCTTGAGGGAACTCTCCCCGATGCCGTACCAGGACGAGAAGAACCCGTACTGGCCGTACGACACCAGGTTGTTCTCGTACGCGAAGTTCGTCGCCGCCGGCACGCTGGCGACGTTGACGAACTGGTTCAGGGCGCCCGGCGCGGTCATCGTGTTGCTGCGGATGGTGACGTTCTGCGCGTTCTGCATGATGCTGACGAGGCGCGCATCACCGGTGTAGATCCCGGTATTGATGTTCTCGACGATGTTCTGCTCGATCAGGAGCCGGTTGAGCAGCCCGCCGATGGGGTAGGTGTTCGAGCCCTCACGACCGGTGATGCCGAAGCCGGCCCCGGCGTTGCGAATGATGTTGTTGCGGATCGTGATGTCGGTGGCCGTGCACCAGGTGCAAGCGCCCGACTGGTTCGCGACCTTGAGGACGAAGGCGTAGCCGACCTGGCCATCCTGCCACGAGCCGTCGAAGACATTCCCCTCGATGAGGACGCGCTGCACGTTCTTGGTCTCGAAGAGGTTCTTCTTCGTCCACACGCCCTTCCAGCCCGCAGGGGTGTAGACGTAGTTGCGACGGATCTCGATGTCGCCGGGGACGAGGTTGGGGATTCCGGGGTCCCCCCCACCGAACATGATGTTCTCGCCCGCGCCAGCCAGCGTGTTGTTGACGATCCGGTACGGCCCGGGGCCGTTCCATCCGGCGATGGCCTGCGTGTCGTACCCCTTGGCGTGACAGTCCTGCAGGTAGCTGTCCTCGATCACGGTGCGAGCCGAGTTGAGCGCGACGCAGCGAATGAGCTGGCCGTTGGTGGCACCGTGGATGTAGGTACGGTCGAGCACGAGGTCGAACGGGACACTGCTGAGCGACGTCTGCTTGGACGAGCCCTCGCCGAGGGTGACGAGCCCGTAGTGGATGGCGGTGAGCCTCGGATCGACGAGCATCTCGACGCCCGAGATCCACCACCCGCTCGTTGCCGCCGCCGTCATGAGGGCCGGGGCGACCGTGTTGGCCATCAGCTTGGGCATGAGCGCGGCGTGCGCCGGCGTCACGCGGGTTCCACGCGGGGGAAGGCTCGACTGGCGATCGGAACGGATCACGATCCAGCCGTTGGCCGAGGTCCCGGACTTGGCGGGGAGGACGAAGCTCCCGGTGAACGTTGCCCCTGCCGGGAGCACGATCTCGTCGCCGCGCTGCGCCTGGTTGAGGATCGACTGGAGGTTATCGCCCGCCTTGACCAGCCACGACTTGCCGGTGACCTGCGGGTACGACACGGAGATGGTCTGGGGCAAGGCCGGGAGCGCGAACGACGACGAGGGCGGCGGCGAGGTGATCACGCTCTGCACCGTGATGGACACCTGCCCCGACACGCCGGACGCCGTGGCCTTGATGGCCACGGTCCCCGCGGCGACGCCCGTCACGAGCCCGGCGGCAGTCACGGTCGCGACGGCGCTATTGGACGACGCGAAACTGAAGGCGACGCCGGGGACGATGGCCCCGCCCGCATCGCGGGCCACCGCGGTGACCGTCGTCGTGGCGCCGGGGGCGATGGTCGTCACCCCGGCCGCGACGGTCACCGACGCGACCGTCTGGCTGGCGATCACCTTGACCGGAATCGTGTCCGTATGCTTGGTGGTGTAGGCGATAACCGCGGCGCTTCCGCCCGAGCGGCCCGTCGCGACGCCTCGCGCGCTGACGGAGACGACCGTCCCCGCCGCGCTCTTCCAGTTCACGACCCACCCCTCCTTGGCCGCGACCTTGGACAGCTTGCTCACCGCGTTGAGGTCGCGCGAGTCACCGACGCTGAGGGTTTGCGTGGGCGAGACGACGACCACCTGCGATGCGTCGAAATCGAGCAGGGGCTCGCGAACCGTGGGGGGCTGCATCGCGTCGCAAGCCGCGAGGGTGCCGAGGGCCGCCATCGTGCAGGCAATGCGGAGCGCGCGTACATCGTGCTTCATTGATCCTCCCGAAGGATGTGGAGTCCGTTCGGCGGCTCGACTGGCGTGGCGCGTTGCAACTGCGGTAGCCTCGTAGCTTTGCGTCGCCGTCTTTCGACGGGTTTGCCTTTGTCGCGTCCACCCTTCGAGAGGGTGTGATGCGATCCTGCCGATAGTGATGGGGCTGTGGAAAAGCGGCGCGCCGTATCGGTCAATTCGACCGGGCGGCCGTTCGACGCCCCGAAGGGCGCCAATTACTGTTCAGCAACGCAATGCCAAGCTATTCGGCAGCTTAGCCCGGCTGTTAGGACACACGTCGCAGCGACGCGGTGAGCCAGGTCACGACTACTGCCACAAATTGAGGCATTCTAAGGCATCGCGGGCTGTCGCGAAACGCGACATCGTGCGCCGAGACAAGCCCGCGCACGAATGCACCTGACGGTTCGCGTCCGCGGGCGGAGGGCCGCGGCGGCTCAGGTGGCGTCGCCGGCGACGGCCTGCGCGAGCTTCTCCGCCGTCACCCGCATCGATCCGGGTGCGAAGAAGTCGAGGCTCGTCGATCGCCGCGCCAGCGGGGCGAAGGCCTTCAACGCGCGGCGCGCGGCGAAGCGTGCCGCATACGCCCGGGCACGCGCCGCCAGGCGCAATGGGGCGTTGCGACTGTCGGACTCGTACCCGAAGGCGCGAAGCGTCCGCACCAGCATCGCATCGACATCGCGGGCATCGCCAGGCGCGAGCTCGGTGCGCCAGCGTCCCTGGAACCCCCCGGTCGCCCCCGGAAACGACGTGTTGGGACGCCCAACGCTCCCGATCCCCACACGCACGATGTCCTCGTGGTCGAGGCGCTGGTCGATGAACGCGCCCACCCGGTCGAGCACCTCCTGCGGACGGTCGACCAGTTCCTCGTAGCGTACCTCGAGGTACGCATCGCCCAGCGCGCGCCCCTCGCGCCGGCCGGCTCGCACCACCCAGTCCCAGTACGCGGCCGCCGCAAGGGCAGGGCGATCGCGGTCGGTCGGCAGCGGACGGATCCATCGCTGCCGCGACAGCGATGCCGCTACGTCGCGCCCGTCGCGGACCACGTGGATGAAGAGTGCCCCCGGCAGCTGCGCCGCGATCTCGCGCATGTGCAGCACGTGCGCCGGCGTGGTCTCGGCCCAGCGCCGCAGCCCCTGGCGTCGCCCCATTTCCTCCATGATCAGCCGGAGGAAGTCGCCCGGCGAGCGACAGTCGCGCTCGACCAGGTCGCGGACCACGTCCGCAGGGAGCGCGGACAGCGTGTGGCAGTCGGAGCCGAGCCAGACGTCGAGCGCGCCCTGGATGTCCGCACGACGGCGCATCCCGCCGAAACGCGGGGCGAGGGTGCTGAAGACGTGCGTCTCCGTACGGTAGCGCACGAATCCGCCCGCCGAGAGGAGCATGTGGTACAGCAACGTGGTCCCCGATCGCGGGGACCCCACGGTGAAGACAGGCGCCTGCGCGCGGGAACCAGCCACGCGCGACTACGGGATGATGACGTTCACGATGGCCGCATTCACGCGCGCCTGATCGGCGCCCGCGCCGCCCGACAGCGCCGCGGCGAGCGACGACACGAACGTCGAGCGGGGATAGCCGGACTTCTGCGGGCCGATGATCACGTTCCCGAAGAACGACACGCTGCCGTTGAACCCTGCCAGCGAGCCCTCGCCCACTCCGTACTTGGAGGAGAACAGGCCGTACTCGCCGTACGACACGACGTTCTCGTCGAAGGCGAAGTTGGTCGCCGCCGGGATGCTGGAGAGATTCAGGAACTGCGACAGGCTCCCCGGCGCGGTCATCGTGTTGTGACGAATGGTGACGTTCTGCGCATCCTGCATGATACTCACCAGTCGAGCGTCTCCCGTGAAGGGCGGGGCGTTGATGTTCTCGAAGACGTTGTGCTCCACCAGGAGTCGGTTGAGCAGTTCCCCGACGGGATTCGGGTTGGACCCCTCCTTCCCCGTGATCCCGAGCCCCGCGCCCGCGTTGCGGACCAGGTTGTCCCGAATGATGATGTCACGCGCGGCACACCAGGTGCAACGCCCCGATTGGTTGGCCACCTTCAGCACGAACGCATACCCCACCTGCCCATCGGTCCACGACCCGTCCAGCACGTTTCCCCGAATGAGGAAGCGCTGGACGTTCTTGGTCTCGACGAGGTTCTTCTTCGTCCACACTCCCTTCCAGGTGACCGGCGTGTAGATGTAATTGTGCTCGAGCTGGATGTCACCCGGGATGAGGTCCGGGATGACGGGATCCGCGCCACCGAACATGATGTTCTCGCCTGCACCGGCGAGCGTGTTGTTCACGATCCTGTAGGGGCCCGGCCCGTTCCAGCCGACGATCGCCTGCGAGTCGAACCCGCTCGCATGGCAGTCCATGAGGTAGCTGTCCTGCAACGCCGTGCGCGCGCTGTTCAGCTCGAGACAGCGCTGCACCCCCTGGCTCGGTTGCGGGTGGATGTAGACCCGGTCCAGGACGAGATCCGTCGGGACGACCGCCAGCGTCGTCTGGGGGGCCCCCCCCACGCCCAGGGCCACCACGCGCCCGATGACCGCCGTCACTGATGGGTCCACCGAGAACTCCACCCCGGCAATCCACCACCCGCTCGCGCCGACGGGTGTCGAGAGCGCCGCACCGGTGTTCGGGGTGACGACCTTCGGCATCAGCGCCCCGAAGACAGGTGTGACGCGCGTCCCCTGCGGAGGCATCAGCGCGAGCTTGTCCGAGCGGATGATGATCCACCCGTCGGCAGGCGTGCCGGGCTTGGGCGGGAGCGTGAAGTTCCCGGAGAATGTCGCACCAGCCTGGAGGACGATCTCGTCGCCGCGGCTCGCCGAGTTGAGCACGGACTGGAGATTGTCGCCGGCGCGCACGACCCACTGCTTGCCACGCACCTGGGGGAACGAGAAGCTCAACGTTTCGGGGAGCTGCGGCAGGGCGACGACCCCCGAGGCAGAGTCGGAGACGGTCAGGCTGGCCGTCCCTCGCACCCCATCGATGGTGGCGGCGACCTGGGCGCTCCCGTTGGCGATGGCGGTCACCAGTCCGGTGCTCGACACACTGATGATCCCGGTGCCGCTGACGACCGACCACGTCACCGAACGCTGCGGCAGAACGCGTCCCGCCGAATCGATCGGCGTCGCGGTGGCCTGCACGACCTCGCCGATGCGGACGGACGCCCTCGGGAGCGACACCTTCACCGTGGCGACGGCCGCGTTGGAGGGCGGTGCTTGGCGGACCACCAGATCGCGCGCCCCCTGCACACCGTCGATGGTCGCCAGGACCTTGGCGACCCCGGGGGCGACGGTGCTGACCACGCCGTCGCCCGACAGCGTGATGACCTCGGGATTGGAACTCCCCCAGGTCACCGCGCGGCCGGTGATCGGGTTGCCGTTCGCATCCAGCGCCCGCGCCGAGGCACGTGCGCGGCTCCCCATCGTCAGGAGCGTCGAATCGACGTCGACGTCGACCTCGACCGACCGGACGACCGGACTGCCGGGAACGACGATGGAGGACAGTGGGGTGACGGAATCGGTGCAGCCGCTCGCCAGCGCCACGAGAGAGACGGCGACACACAGCGACTGACGAATCGGGCGGAGGCCCTGCATGAAATATCCTGTTCGGAACCTGGGCTGACGCCCGTGTGGCGCGGTACGCGTGGGCAGGTTGCCGTGATGACACGCCAGTCGTGCGTCGAACCCTACACCCGCAGAGCGGATTCTGCTCCATCATACCACTCCCAGGGCGCTCCACGCCACGGCACCGATCATCCAGCGGCGTGCGAGCACGCGAACCGATCGATGTGTGACGGGCCAGGCTGGCGAGCTGTGCCGCGCTCCGTCAGGGGGTGGTGGCCGGAGTTGTGAGGTACGCCGCCTCGAGAATGTGCAGCACCTCACGTTCACCGAACATCGCGTGGGCGCGGCGAGCTCCCGCCTCACCCATCGCGCGCGCCCGGCTCGGATCATCGAGCAGGACAGCCAGCTGTCGCGCGAGCGCCTCGTCGTCTCCCGGCGGAACGAGGAACCCCGTTTCGCCATGAACCACCGCGTCGGGGACGCCGCCGACCGCGGTGGCGACCACGGGGCGCCCGGCGGCCATGGCCTCGACGATGGAGTTGGGGAAGCCTTCGCCACGCGAACAGAGCACCGAGACTCCAAAGAGCCAATGCATGGATGGCTGTGCGGGACGACGGCCGGCGAATATCAGGCGCGCGGAGACGCCAAGGGAATCGGCGAGCCGAGCCAGGTGCTCGCGTTCGGCCCCATCGCCAACGAGGACGAGCTTGAGGTGCGGGCGACTCGCGGCGAGTCGGGCCAGCGCCCGCACCATCGTGCCAAGATCCTTGATGGCGTGGAAGTTCGCGATCACGCCGACCACCTCGTCGCCGGCGCGCAGCCCCAGCTCGCGTCGCTGCGGCACCAGGAAGGTGTCGTCCGGGGGCACGAATGCCTGGTCTTCGATGAAGTTCGGAACCACCAGGACCCGCTCCGCGGGAGCGCCCTCCTGTATCAGGAGTCGTCCGACCGACGGCGAGTTGGCCAGCACACGATGCGCCATTCGGTACGCCCATCGATTGAGCCAAGCGTGCGCCGGACGGTTCGTCTCGAGCCACCAGCGCCGGCTCGCGATCACGAGCGGGACACCCGCGGCGCGGGCGAACGGGACGCCCCAGATGTTGGTGTAGATGTCGTGCGCGTGAAAGACGTCGACGCCCTCGCGTCGCAGCCAGCGGCGTAGCCGGATTCCCTCGCGCAAGGCCGCACCTCCGACGAGGCTGCCGATCGCGAACTCGGTGACGCGGAATCCGCCGTCTCGCACGCGGGGCAACAGGGGGCCTCGCGCCGCGAGGCAGGTGAACTCGACCGCGAAGCGCGCGCGGTCGAGTCGTTCGGCGGTGCGGATTGCATTGAGCTCCGTCCCGCCCACTTCGAACGTGTCGAGGGCAAAGACGATACGCCGTCGGCGCCCGGAATCGCCGGGCGCCGACGGGGGTCGAACGCCGCCCGCGGAGTGGTCGCCTACCAGCAGATCCCCTCGTAGTCCATGTGGGCCGGCGCCCGCGCGCCGAAGATGCGCACGAGGTCGACCACCTTCTGCCCCTCGCGAATGCGCGGGGCGATGTCACGAAACTCGGCGGTACCGTTGCCGATCACGATGACCTCGGCGTCGGCGAGGACCGCGTCGACCGAATCGCGCATGAGCTCCCAGACATGGGGGATCTCGCGCTCGATGTACTCGCGGTTGGCGCCGATGAGGCGGGCGCTGCGCACCTCGCGATCATAGATGCTGACCTCGAAGCCCTTGCCGACGAGGCGCTCGATGAGGGTGACCATCGGGGACTCGCGCAGGTCGTCGGTCCCCGACTTGAAGGCGAGTCCGAGGACGCCGACGCGGCGCCTACCGCCAGCCGCAATCATGTCGTACGCTCGCCCCACCTGGAGGGCATTGCTCTCCAGCGTGGCGCTGAGCACCGGGGTCGCCACGTCGAGCGTTCGCGCCCGGTGGGTGATCCCCCGCAGGTCCTTGGGGAGGCACGAGCCGCCGAACGCGAACCCCGGTCTCAGGTACGCCGCCGAGATGTTGAGCTTGGTGTCGAGGCAGAAGAGGCGCATCACCTCGTGACTGTCCACGCCCAGCGTCTTCGCCACGTTCCCGATCTCGTTGGCGAAGGCGACCTTGAGCCCGTGGTAGCAGTTGCAGGCGTACTTCAGCATCTCGGCCACCCCCGTCTCCACCGCATGAAAGGGCGCCTGGATCGTTGCGTAGAGCGCCTTCACCTCGGCGACGGTGGTCGCGTCCTCTGCGCCGATGACGGTGAACGGCGGGTCGTAGAAATCCTTGATCGACGTCCCCTCGCGCAGGAACTCGGGATTCATGCCGACCCCGAAGTCGCGCCCCGCCGAGAGCCCCGACGAGCGCTCGAGGGCGGGGATCGCCACCCCTCGCGTGCTCCCGGGGAGCACCGTGCTGCGAATGATGACGGTGTGCCGCGTCGACTTCGAGCGCAGCGCGGCGCCGATCTGTTCGCACACGCGCTCGACATATTCCAGGTCGAGCGCCCCATTGGGCCGGCTCGGCGTTCCGACGCAGACGAGCGAGATGTCGCTCGCCATCACCGCCTCGCCGACGTCGGTGGTGGCGCGCAGCCGCCCCGCCCGCCGCATCTCGGCCACCATCTCACCGATCCCCTGCTCCACGATCGTGGCGATGCCATCGTTGATCATCGCGACCTTGGCCGGATTCACGTCGACGCCGACGACGTCGTGCCCTTCCTTCGCGAAGCAGGCAGCCGAGACGCAGCCCACGTACCCTAGTCCGAAGACGCTGATGCGAGAAGTCATCTGTATAATGGAATCAGGAATGGTACGGTGATGTGCAACGTCAGGCCCCGACCGCGGAGGGAGCGCGACGTTGGGCCTCGCGGCCATGCCAGCGCTCGAGCGTCGCCTCGCACGCTGCGCCGAAATCGGCGGTGACCCGCTCCCAGCCGAAGCGCTGGCGCACCTGCGCCGCCGCCGCTGCCCCCATGCGGGCCGCTTCCGGTGGGTTGCGCAGGAGGGCCACCGTCGCCGCCGCGAAGTCGGCAGCGCTGTCGGCAATTCGGATGTCCTCCCCGTCCGCCACCGGGAGCCCCTCGGCGCCGATGGTGGTCGAGACGATGGGACACTCCATCGCCATCGCCTCGAAGATCTTGAGCCGCGTTCCGCCACCCACCCGCAGGGGGACGAGCACCACGGCAGCCTCCTCCAGGTAGGGGCGAATGTCGGGGACTGTTCCCGTCACGCGCACGCCCGGCGCGACGTCGGCAAGGGCGCTGACCGCCGGAGTCGGATTCCGCCCGACGATCGACAGTTGGGTGTGCGGCAACGAAGCCCGCACGATGGGGAGGACCTCCCGCACGAACCACCCGATCCCGTCCTCGTTCGGCATCCAGTCCATGGAGCCGGTGAAGACCAGCTGGTCGGGATGCCGCGCCCGTTCCGGTGATGGCTGGAAGTAGTCGGTGTCGACCCCGGTCGCGACCGCCGAGACCGACGTGACCCCGTACTCGCGCTCGAACGTGGTGCGATCGGCGTCCGAGACGGCGACCACATGATCGACACGCCGGCACTCCCGTTGCTCGAAACGCTTCATGCGCCGCCACTGCTCGCGCATGTACGCCTTGCGTACCGGGTTGCTCGCCACCGCCGTGTGGCGCTGCCAGATGGCCGCCTCCACGTTGTGCTGGAACAGGAGGACGGGGACGCCGAGGTCGTCGGGGATGTTGATGCTGGGCGTCAGGAAGTCGCAGACCACGAGGTCGACCGCGCCCGTGCGCACGGCGGTACGGATGGCCTCGCGCATCGGCGTCGAGCGGTAGCGCGCCACCGCGTACGGCAGGGGCGACACGACGTTCCGTGCGAGGTCGGCGAAGAACGCGACGCTCCCCTTGGCCGGGGGCGCGAACGGCACCCGCACCAGCTCGTGACAGTACTCGGCGGCGCGCGCGGGTGCATCGGCGGCGGCTGTCCCGTCGTCGAGGGTCAGGTACGTCACCCGGTGGTGCGCCTTCAGGTGCTTCAGCATCTGGTACGTGCGAATCTTCCCCCCCTTGTCAATGGGGTGGAGGAGTTCGGTCTTGAGCCAGAGGAGGTGCATGCGCGATATCCGGGGTCTCAGGGCGTGGCCGCGATGGCGTCGACCGGCTCGCCGTCGAGAAAGATGCGCTGCCAGATCTCGAGATTGACGAGCGCCCAGAGCCGCTGGTCATGCCGCGCCACGCCGCGCAGGTGCTCGTCGGCCATGCGGCTGACGGCGTTCATGTCGAAGAGCGCCCGGTGCGCCGCGCGCGGCGACAACACGAACTCGTCGAGCACGTGCCGGAACGGCCCTGCGAGCCATGCGCCCACGGGTACGGGGAAGCCCATCTTCTTGCGGCTGAGGATCTCGGGGGGCAGGAGCCCGCGCATCGCCTCGCGCAGGATGTGCTTCGTCGTCATCCCCCGAAGCTTCATGCGGATGGGGAGGGCGGCGGCAAACTCGACGAGTGGGTGGTCGAGAAACGGGACACGGCTCTCGATGGATGCCGCCATGCTCATCTGGTCCTGCTTCATCAGCAGCTCGTGCAGGTACGTCCTGGTGTCGGCGTACAGGAGCCGGTTGAGCAGCGAGTGGGCGCCCGTGCGCGCCAGCGCGGCGTGGTGGGCGGCGTACGGGTCGATCCCCGCCAGCTGCTCGCGCAACGCCGGCGCCAGGAGCCCTGCCTGACGTTGCCGGCCGAAGACGGCGAAGTTGTCGAAGTAGATCGTGTCCAGGTCGCTGGGGAGGTACAGAAACGTACGCGTCAACTTGCGGCGAACTCCTGCCGTATCCGGCAGGGCGTCGATGCCGCGTCGCACCGCCGAGCGCAGGGCGCGCGGGACCACCTCCCCGTACCGCCTTCCGAGCCGCGCGTTGTACATCGTCACCCGATACCGATTGTAGCCGGCGAGCGTCTCGTCGCTCCCCTCGCCGGTGAGGACCACCTTGACGCGCTCGGCGGCCAGGCGCGAGACGAAATTGAGGGCGATGCTCGACGGATGGGCGATCGGTTCGTCCTCGTGCCAGACGAGCCGCGGCAGCGCCCCGAAGAACTCGTTGGGCGCCACCACCACTTCGTGGTGATCGGTGCCGTATCGCTGCGCGACGAGGCGCGCGAAGGCGAGCTCGTTGGCCTCGCGTTCGGCGAATGCGACCGAAAACGTCTTGATGGGCTCCTTGACGAGCTGGCTCATGATCGCCGTGATCGCCGCCGAGTCGATGCCACCGGAGAGGAACATGCCGAGGGGGACGTCGGCCATGAGGCGCATCCGCACCGCCTCGCGGAAGCGTGCCAGGTACTCGTCCACCAGCGACGCGTCATCGCGCCCGTCGAGCGTCCCCTCGGCGAATTCAAGGTCCCAGTACTGGCGCACTTCCACCTTGCCCTCGCGCCAGACGAGCGTGTGCCCGGGTGCGAGCCGCCGGATACCGGCAAAGAGCGTCTCGTCGCCAGACGGGGCGTAGTTCGCCAGGAAGTCGGGGAGGGCCGCGGTGTTCATCGCGGCGCGCAGCTCGCCCGAGGCCAGGATGGCCTTGATCTCCGACGCGAAGATCAGGGTCCCGTCGTCCAGGTGGGCGTAGTACAGCGGCTTGACCCCGAACCGGTCCCGGGCCAGGAAGAGCGCTCGCGTGGCACGATCCCAGATGGCGATGGCGAACATCCCGCGCAGCAACGTCGGGAGCGAGTCCCCATGGCGCTCGAACAGCCGCAGGACCGTCTCGGTGTCGCAGTGCGTGTGGTAGGCGACGCCCTGCGCCTGCAGCGCGGGCATCAGCTGCGGATGGTTGTAGATCTCCCCGTTGTAGACGAGCTGGTAGCGACCGTCGTCGGACGCCATGGGCTGTGCCCCATGCGCCACATCGACGATACTGAGGCGTCGATGCCCCAGGGCGACGCCGGGCTCGAGGAAGAGCCCGGCGCCATCGGGACCGCGATGCACCATCGTGTCACGCATGCGCGTGACCTGGTCCTGGCGCACGACGCGATTCGAGCCCGCGGGGGTCACGATGCCGCAGATGCCACACATGGCGTTCCGACTCCTCTCGTTAGGTTTGCCGCCGCCCGGCGTCGATCCCGTCCGGGGCCCCCCGCTCGACCCTCCACCCGGCGGGGCCGTGCGTCGCGCTCACGCTCCCCCCAGGTACGCTCGCCACCGAGGCGCCATCGACCTCGATGCAGGAGCCCCTCACCATCACGAGGGACTCGCCCTCCCCCCCGCTTCCGCCCCGGCGCACCCAGGCGACGTCCGCGTCGGTGCGTACCCCCTCCACCTCGCCCCGCACGTCGAACAGGAGGAGATCGTCGTGGATGACCGACCGGATCGCGATCGCCTGACCCGTCGCGGCCTTCAGGCGCTCCACGTCGTACCCGCCCGCATCGGCCCGCAGGATGACGAAGCTCATCGCCGTGGCCCCCCGCGCCCGGAATCGGAATCGCGCGCGCCGCGACCGCTCACGTGAACCATAACGGGGCGACACGATGGCGTCGTCGACCTCCCATCCGCCGTCCGCACCGATCGCGACCACCGTGGCCAGCGCTCGCCCGTCATCGGTCACCGTCAGCCGCCCTCCCTGCACCGTGGCGTCAAGCCCGGGAGCGCACTGGAAGGTGGAGACGGCATCGTGCTCCCCTTCGCCCTCGATCACGTCGCGCACGAGCCACCATTCCCCCCGTGCCGCCAGGACCTGGCGCCGATGCGACGCAGGCGCGGAAAGGCGCCGGTAGCCATCGTGGTGCCCCTCGAAACAGGCGCCGACGCTCGTCACCACCCACGCATCGCGCACGCCGGACGTCATCACCCGCCACCGGAAGGCCCCGGCCGGCTCGGACGAGGAGGTGCCGTCGAGCGAGACCGTGTTGTGCGCGAGCGAGGAGCGCATGGCATCGCGCTCGGCCGGATCGATCGTGTAGCTGGCGGTCCCCGCGTCCACGAAGAGGCGGCGCCCGCCGATGGAGAGGTCGAAGGCGAGCGTGTCGGCATGCGCGTGCCCCCCGTTGGCGGTGCCTAACGGGCCGCAGTCGATGGCCAGCACGGCGCTGCGCGCGTCCCATCCATCGCGCATCACGTAGAGCCCCCCGTCGGGGAAGGCCCGAGCCAGCGCGGCCGGCGGCGTGGGCGCGATCGCGTCATAGGCGCGCACCCCCTCGGCGCCAAGCATCCACGCCAGCTCGTCGCTCGGCGCCCCGGCCACCGCCGCCAACCGCCCCGCCCGCAGGATCGTCGCCGTGGTCGCCAGCGGCGAGCGCACATCGTCGGGCGCGCGCCCATCCAGGAAGAGCAACTGCCCGCCATCGTCATCGCCGAAGAGCGGGACCGTCCCGTCGCCTCGCGACAGCCACGCCAGCACGTCGGCCAGGGCGACGATCGCGTCGTCGAAGGCCGGCGCGCGCGCGGGAACGTGCCGCTCCCCAAGGAGGCGCGCGTGCAGGTAGATGTCGAGGGTGTAGCGGTGGTAGTGCACCGCCTGCTCGAAGTAGGTCCCATCGGGCCGGACCTGCCGCGGGAGCTGCTCCTCCAGGATGCGCCAGCCGAGCGCGGCCCAGCGCGGCGCGTCACGCAGTTCCGGGAACTGCGTCCCGATGTAGAGCAGCCCCAGCGCCTCGCCCGTGAGGTGCGTGTTGGGGCTGAACCACGTGGACAGGTAGCGCTCGATGTGCCGCGCGCTGGCGTCGAGCGCCTTGAGCCAGCGCACGAGGAGCCGGTCGTCCGGTTCCGGCGCGTCGCGCAGCAATCGGTGCGCCCACGTCCACGAGACGGCGCGGTACGCCACCTCGAGGCTGCTGGCCCAGTTGACGCCGCGCTTGGGCGGGTTGGCATCGAGCCACGACGCCAGCAGCGCCGCGGCCCCGCGGGCGTAGCGTGCATCACCCGTCAGCTGCCACGCCTGCCCCAGCGACACGAGGATATGATGCCGGTTCAGCTCCCAGACGACCTTGTGGTCACCCACCACGCGCGCGTCCAGGAAGGCGATCCGGCTCCAGTGCGCGTCGGGGGCGGTGACCCCCAGCGTGGCATCGCGCGACCAGGGCGGGGGGAATCCCAGCTCCAGCACGGGGTGGCCGAGGAGCTCGAAGCGCCCGCGGAGGATCTCGTCGGCTACACGGGCAATCTCGCCCACGCGTTCCGGGAAGCGCTCGGCGATGAATCGCGCCGTCGCCGCCGGCGCGGCCATGCCCGGGACCAGGTGCGGGCGTTCCCCCGAGCGAAGCCGGACCGCGAGCGCCGCCGACCCTGCAGCGGCCACGGCTGGGGCCAGCCGCCGCCTGAACTCGTCGTCTCCTGGCTCGCCGACGCCACGCATCCCCCACCGCTCGCCCACGGCGGCGAGGGCCTGCGCGGCGCGCTCCTGCAGCTCGGCGAGCGAGCGACCGCGCAGCTTGGCGAGGAGCCGACCGGGGCGCATCGTCAAGCCGCCTCGAGGTGGTCGAGCGTGGTGCCGGAAGCCGCGGCGTCAGCCGCCCGCTCATACAGCGTCACCCAGGCGTCGCGCACCCTGGGCCACGTGTAGCGATCGAGGCATTCCTGCCGCGCCTGCGCCGAGAGGCGGGCCGCAAGCCCCGGTTCGTGAAGCAGGCGCAACGCCTCGCGCGCCATGGCCGCGTCGTCGCCGCGCGGCACCATCAGCCCGTTCTCTCCATGCCGCACGATGTACGGGATCCCACCCGCATCGCTCGTCACCACCGGGAGCCCGGCGGCGAACGCCTCGATGACCGAGTTGGGCATGTTGTCGATGTCGGGAGAATTGAGGTAGACGTCGGCGGCATCGTACAACGCCGGCATCTGCTGCGGCGACACGCGTCCGAGGAATGTCACGCCGCGAAGTCCGAGGCTCGTGACGAGCCGCTCCAGCTCGCCGCGCTGGCTCCCGTCGCCCGCCACCACCAGTTCGGCCTGCGGCACCTCGCGTTGGATGCGCGCAAAGGCCTGGATCGTACACGCCACGTTGTACAGCGGCTCGAGGTTGCGGTTGGAGAAGAATCGCGGCGCCAGCACGTCGCGCGGCCGGAAGGCGAGCCGATCGACTTCCACGAAGTTCACGATCGCGTGTGCGCGCAGGCCGTGCCGGGCGAAGACGTCGACCAGGTAGCCCGAGGGGACGACGATGGCGTGCGCCAGCCGCATGAGGGGGACGGCACTGCGCCAGTTGGCCAGGTGGTCGTCGGCCTCGCCACTGCGATAGTTGAGGACGACCGTCCGGCCAAAGAGACGTCCGATGATCATCGCGGGGACCGGGGCCAGGAGGAACGACCAGTACGACGCCGAGAACGCGTGCACGACGTCCACGTGCCGCATCGTCCGCAGCAGCGACCACGCGTAGGCGACGCTCGTCACGACGGTCCGGAGGTACTTCACGCGCTGCAACGCCGAGAGCGCCCCCGGGAGCCGCGGGTTCACGGGGAGAAACGACACCTCCAGGTCTGGCACGGTCGCCAGCCGCTGGCGCAGCCGATTCAGGATGATGGCCTGCCCGCCAAGGATGTCGAGCGAGGGACCCACGAGGCAGACGCGCAGCGGGGGCGTCGCACGCCGCGCGCCCGGCGTGAGGGCAGTTGCTGGCTGACGGCTCACGGCTCTCGTGCCTCCGGATGCGCGAGCCTGGTCCGCCGCGGCAGGAGCTCCGCCAACCCGCTGGCCCACGACTCGAAGGTCAGCGGACTGAGGGACTCGGTGACCACGAGGCGCGGGAGGAGCAAGGACGGGGTGTCGTGCGCGGCGAGCCCGGGGTCGCACGTGGTCGCCGATGTCACCCCCGCCTCGCGCAGCCACGCCATCGCGTCGCGGCGATACACGCCGCTGGGATAACAGAAGTGCGTGGCCACGCGACCGGTCGCTCCCTCGAGAAGGGAACGATTCATGTGCAGGTCGGCCGTGAACGCCTCCCGTTCCTCGAACAAGCGGTGACGGTGCGTGTGCAGCTGGAAGTCGATCCCCTTCCCCGCGAGCTCGGCCATCTCGCCGGGCGTCATGAGCGAGACGATGCGCTTCGCGACGAGCGAGCGGAAGTCGATCCCCAGGACGGCAGCGAGACGTTCGGCGAGGTGCTGCCTGGCGACTTCATCCAGTCCGTGGGTCTCGGCGAATCGCAGGATCGTCCAGAACGCCGCGTCGCGCCGTGCCGGGGTGTCCAGCGCACCCGCCGGCGCACCGGGCACCACCGTCGAAAGATCGACGGTGCGGTGGCGTCCCTTCCACAGGAGATACGAAACGAAGACGTCGAACACCGGGGTGCCGACCTCGGAGTAGCGTGTCGTCTGGTACACGGTCGCCGGGTAGCCGAACTCCTCGAGCACGGGATACGCGCGCGCGTAGAAGTCGTAGGTGCCGTCATCGAACGTGAGGGCCACCGCGGCGCGCGGGAGCGTTCCGTCACGCAGGCGTCGGACCCCGTCGTCGAGCGACACCACGCTGTAGCCGCCGTCGCGGAGCTGCCGCAGCCGCTCGCGGAGGACCTCCTGGCGAATGAACAGCGCCGGCTTCCACTCGTGCTCGTCGTCGAGTGAGACGCCGTGGAAGCAGAGGATGAGGAGGCGTTCGCGGCGGAATCTCGAGCGGCGAACGAGGGCCATGCCACCCGTGGCGCGCGCCAGGGCGTAGATCCCCTCCCTCGCCATGCGGACGACGCTCACGTCGCCCTCCCGGACCGCTGCGGGGCGCTCCCCGTCGCCATGCCTAACGATTCCATACGTCCCACCGCCCGCGGAGCCCGTTGATCGTGGCGCGAACGACGGCCGCCTGCATGGCCGCCGCCATCGCCAGCGCGCCGCGCACGCGTGGAACCGCGGCGACGAGCGCCCCCAGGGCGATCAGGGCGAGCGCGAGCAGCCACCGCCCGAGGGCCGGGGCGGACGACGACAGCGCGGTGGCCGCCCAGGCCAGGGCACCCAGCGCCGCCAGCAGCAAGAGGTACGGCGTCGCCAATCGGAGCAGCTTGTGAAAGAGGAACTGGAGCCAGATCGGATTGCGCCAGGGCAGCACCACCTCGGGGAGCCAGGCGCACAGCTGCAGTACCCCCGTCAAGGTGCGTGCCTTGCGCCGGAATTCCTGGGCCGGCGCGAACCGGCGATCGTCGAACGCCTGCGCCGATGGCTCGAAACCGACCCGATACCCCCTCAGCACCAGCTGCATCGGCCCATACAGGTCGTCGAGGATCAGGCCGGCGGGGAGCGGATGCCAGCACACGCGCCGCATCGCATAGATCGCCCCGGTGACCCCCACGGCCGAATGGACGCGCGCCTCCTTCATCCGAAGCCACCGCTCGAACAGCCAGTACCGCTCGGCCAGCGTCGACGGACGCCCGTCGCGGCCGATGTGCAGCGCCCCCGACACCGCGCCGAGTCGCTCGTCGGCCAGGGCTCCGACCAATCGCCTGATGGCGTCACGCTCGAAGCGCTGGGCAGCGTCGGTGAAGCAGAGGATCTCGCCCGTGCTTGCGGCGACCCCGGCATTGAGCGTGACCGCCTTGCCGCCAGGAGGTGGCCCGGCGACGACACGAACCCTGGGAGCGAGATCCTGCAGGGATTCCGACGGCACCGGCCCTTGCTGGTCGAGCGCGACCACCACCTCGAGAAGCTCGGGTGGGTAGTCACCGGCCAGTACGTCGGCCACGCGATCGCGGATGACGGCCTCCGGGTCGCGCGAGGCGATCACGACGCTCACCCGCCGGAGCGCCATCTCCGCCGCCGGACGGGCATTCCCCCGGATGGCCGCGAGCGCCGCCATCAAGAGGGGGTAGCCCAGCCAGATGACGGCGAGCGCGAAGAGGCATCCGAGTGCGAAGAGGAGCATGTCTGTTGAAGGATCACGCACAAGACGAACCAGCCATGGCGCGGGAACGCCCGCGCACCGCACACGAGCAAGGGGAGTACCGGGGCACTCGGGCTCGTCCGCCGCCGCCTCGCTAGATTGGGTCGACGGGACTGGGTGGCGCGACGCCCCGACTGTTGCACCGTCTCGACAGGCGGTGTGGGACGCCGGCTCGCGACTCCGCCGGTAATCTGCCCCGCCTGCGCGGCGTGGGACACCTCCCGGGGGGCCGGTTGTGGCGTCGGCCGTGGATGCCCGTCTTCAGGAGTGAACGACTGGTGTGCGGTTTGCACCTTACCGATGTCGCCCCGGGCATTCGCCCTCGACCTTCTACGCACTGGCATGTCGTCTCCCCTTCGCACGCTCGTCACCGGCGGCGCCGGATTCATCGGATGCAACCTGTCGCGCCACCTCCTGGCGCGGGGGCATGTGGTGCGCGTGGTCGATAATCTCTCGACCGGTTTCCGGAGCAACCTGCGCGACATCGAGCGGGAGATCGAGTTCGTCGAGGGAGACCTGCGCGACCCGGCCACGGCCCAGCGCGCGACCCGCGCCATCGACGTGGTGTTCCACGTGGCGGCGCTGCCGAGCGTTCCCCGCTCGCTCAAGGACCCCATCGGGTGCCACGAGAACAACGTGAACGCGACGCTGAATGTCCTCGAGGGCGCGCGCGCCAACGGGGTGCGGCGCGTGGTGTACTCGGGTTCCTCGTCGGCGTATGGGGACACGGCCGTCCTGCCGAAGGTCGAGAGCATGGAGCCGCTCCCCCGCTCACCTTACGCCGCGGCCAAGCTGGCGGGCGAGCTCTACACGCTGGCCTACGCGCGGGCGGGACTCATCGAGGGGGTCGCGCTCCGGTACTTCAACGTCTTCGGCCCGCGTCAGGACCCCTTCGGGCCCTACGCGGCGGTGGTCCCCGCCCTGTTCAGGGCCGCCGTGAGCGGGACACCGATGCGGATCTTCGGCGACGGGGGCCAGACTCGCGACTTCACCTACGTGGACAACGTCGTCCTGGCCAACGAGCTGGCGGCGACGCAGCCGGCCGATCGCGCCAGCGGCCAGGTGGTAAACGTCGGCGCCGGCGAGCGCACGTCCATCCTCGACCTCGTTCGACTGGTAGGCGAGGTGACGGGGCGACCGGTCCAGGTCGAGCACCAGCCGCCGCGCGCGGGCGACGTGCGCGACTCCCTGGCCTCGCTCGAGCGCGCCCGTCGCGTCCTCGGCTACGAGCCGCCCGTGTCGCTGCGTGAGGGGATCGCCCGGCTCTGGGCCTGGCTGCGCGAGCACCCGGAGGCGATCGAGGCGCCCGCGCCGGCGGCGACTCGTTAGGTGGTCGCGACGTGCAGCGTGGCCCGAGCCAGGGCGTCGACCACGCGCTCCCCGGCATGACCGTCCCATCCCTCGGGGGCGCGCGCCCCGACCGGCACGCGCCCGTCGGCGAGCGCGGCGCGCGCCGTGGCGAGGATCCCGTCCCGGGTCAACGGCCACCCGGCCAGTCGGTTGGTCCCCTCCGACACCGTGACCGGACGTTCCGTCGTCCGGCGAAGCGTCACGCAGGGGACGCCCAGGACGGTGCTCTCTTCCTGGATGCCGCCGGAGTCGGTCAGCACCACCGCCGCCTCGGCCTGCAGCGAGAGCATCTCGGTGTAGCCCAGGGGCTCGAGGACGCGCAGCGGCGCGAGGAGCGCGTCGAGGCCGAAGGTGCGCACCCGCCCTCGCGTGCGCGGATGCATCGGGAGGAGAATGGGGAGGTCGTGCGCCAGCTCCGCGAATGCGGACAGGATGAGCGCCAGTTGCGCGGGATCGTCCACGTTGGACGGGCGATGCAGCGTCGCGACCGCGTAGGGGGCACCGTCGACGCCGAGTGCCCGGGGGGTTTCGAGCGCGCGGGCGTGGGGGAGCATGCGCAGGAGCGAGTCGATCATCACGTTCCCCACGAAGACGACCCGCGAATCCTCGATCCCCTCGCGCCGCAGGTTCGGCGCGGCGTCGCGCGACGGCGTGAGGAGGAGGTCGCTGAGGCGGTCGGTGAGGACGCGATTCACCTCCTCGGGCATCGCCCAGTCGTTGCTGCGCAGGCCGGCCTCGACGTGCGCGATGCGGCACCCGAGACTCTCGCGCAGCTTGGCCGCCACCAGGGAGCAGGCGAGGGTGGAGTTGACGTCGCCGACGACCACGATCCAGTCGGGGCGCGACGCCTCGAGCACCGGCTCGAAGGCTTCCATGACGCGCGCCGTCTGGGTGGCGTGCGAGCCGGAACCGACGCCCAGGTGGCAGTCGGGGGTGGGGAGCCCGAGGTCATGGAAGAACGCGTCGGACATGGACGCGTCGTAGTGCTGGCCCGTGTGCACGAAGACGCGCGAATGCCCCTGGCGCTCGAGGGCCTGCAGCACGGGGGCGACCTTCATGAAATTGGGCCTTGCACCTGCGACCACGAGGACTTTCATACACGGAACGTGAACGGTTGGGCGCGACGATGCACAAGGTAGCGGCTGCGCGGGCGGCGGGCGACGCATGCACCGCGGCGACCCGCGCATGACAGGGACGGACGAGCCCCCGCGCGGGTCTCAATCACCCGGACCCGGTGAGGGCGGTGGGGACTCCCGCGCGCACCTGGATCGGTCGCTGACGCACGGCGTGGCGTGGATGGGATCCGTCCGCTGGGCCACGCAGCTCGTCACCTGGGCCAGCACCCTGATCGTGGTGCGCCTCCTGTCGCCCGACGACTACGCGCTGGTGGGGCTCGCCACGATCTACCTCGGCGTCGTCACCATGCTGAGCGAATTCGGGATCGGGGCGACCATCGTCACCCTTCGGCACCTGACGCCGTCGCAGCACGCGCAGATCAACACGCTGGCCGTCGCCTTCGGGGTGGCCAGCCTCGCGGTCTCGGTCGCCGCCGCCCCCATCCTGGCGTGGTACTTCGAGTCGCCACGGCTGACGGCGGTGATCGTCGCGATGTCGACCATCTTCGTGATCACCGGCATCCGCACCGTGCCCCAGGCCGTGCTGCAACGCGACATGCGCTTTCGCGACCTGGCGCTGAACGACGGACTGCAGGCGATCGCCCTCGCGGTGGGGTCGGTGGTCTTCGCGTGGCTCGGCCTTCGGTACTGGACGCTGGTGCTGGCCGCGGTCGTGGGGGCGTTGCTGTCCACCATCGGCGTGCTCTGGCTCGTGCGGGTCCCGTTCGAACGCCCACGCTGGGAGACGATGGCGGGCGCCGTCGCCTTCAGCCGCGACACGATCGTCGCGCGCCTCGCCTGGTACCTGTACGCCAACTCCGACTTCTTCGTCGCGCAGAAGATGCTGGGCGAGAACGCGATGGGCGCCTACCGCGTGGCGTGGGACCTCACCAGCGCCCCGTTGGAGAAGATCACCTCGTTGGTGGGGCGCGTGACGCCGTCGGTGCTCTCGGCGGCGCAACACGACGCGGCGGCCCTTCGGCGTTACCTGCTCCGCATCACCGAGACGCTGGCGCTGGTCACCTTTCCCGCCACCATCGGCATGGCGCTGGTGGCCAGGGACCTGGTTCCGCTGGTGCTGGGGGAGCGCTGGGTGGGGATGATCGCTCCCCTGCAACTGCTGGGGATCGCGGCGACACTTCGGGGCATCAACCCGATCCTCCCGCAGGTGCTCGTGGTCACCGGCGGCAACCGGCTGATGATGCTCCTGAACCTCCTCGGACTGCTGGTCATGCCGGTCGCGTTCATTTTCGGGAGCCGGTGGGGGACGGCGGGGGTGGCAGCGGGGTGGATCACGGCGTACCCGGTCCTCGTGGTGGCGCCGATGATGTACCTGACGTTCCGGCAGGTGGACCTCCGCATCACCGAGTACCTGCGCGCCCTGGCGCCCGCGGTCTCGGGCGTGCTGCTGATGTGCCTGGCGGTGGTCGCTACCCGCCAGCTGCATCCGGCGTCCATGCCTCGCGTCATGTCGCTCGCTGCCGACATCGCCACCGGAGCGGCCGCCTACCCCGCCGCGCTCCTGCTCCTGTATCGCGATCGCATGCTCGCGCTCGTGTCCCGCGTGCGCGGGACCCTGACCTGATCGCCGTGACCGAATCCTCCGCGCCTCCGTCGCCATTCTTCACCGCGCCACCGGCCGGTCCTGCCGCCCGGCGGTTGCTGCTGGTCAGCTACAGCTTCCCACCGGATTCCAGCATGGGCGCGCTGCGCTGGGAGAAGCTCCTCGGCTACGCCGCGACGCGCGGCTGGCAGGGCGATGTCCTGATGATGGACCCGGCCACCGCCGCCGTGCGTGACGACTCGCGCCTCGCGGCGCTGCCGCCGGGGACGCGGTTGTGGGCAGTTCCTCGTCGCACGCCGTGGCTGCGCCACGTCGAGCAGTGGGTCGTGCGCCGGCGGCAGGCGATGCGCGCGTCGGCCGACCGTCCCTCGCGGCGGGCATCGTCGGCCGCCCCGGCGTGGACGGGACCGATCGTCGAGCCGGGACTTCGCGGCCGGATCAACGGGCTCAAGCGCGGATACCTCGCGCGCATGCACTATCACGAGTGGATGCTCTGGGCGCGCGACGCGGCGGCGCTGGGCGCGGCGCTCGCCTCGGCCTCGCGGTACGACCTGGTGGCGAGCTCCGGCCCGCCGCAGATGGCGCACGAGGCGGCACGGATGATCGCGCGGCGCACCGGGCTCCCGTTCGTGATGGACCTGCGCGACCAGTTCTACGCTGGCGATACGCAGCCGCCGGAGCTGCGCAGCCATTCATGGCTGGCGCTGACGAAGCGGTACGAACGACGCTGCGTGGAGGCGGCGCGGCTCGTCGTGACGAACACGGCGGCCATCGAGGCCATCATGCGCGAGCGATATCCATCATGGGCATCGCGCTTCGTGACGGTGATGAACGGGGCCGACGCCGACGTTCACAGCACGCGCCAGCTGGCCGAGACCTTCACCGTCACCCATGGCGGAAGTCTCTACAACGGGCGCGACCCCCGGCCGCTATTGCGCGGGTGCAAGCTGGCCATCGACGAGCTGGGCGTGGGGCCTGACGAGTTTCGCATCCGCATCTTCGGCGACGACTCGTACGAGGGGACGCCGGTATCGGTCATCGCGCACGATGAGGGGGTGGGGGCGTTCACGCTCACGGAGCGCACGGTGCCGCGCGGCGAGGCCATTCGCCGGCAGGAGGAATCCGCCGTCCTGGTCGTGCTCCCGCAATACCAGGTGGAGTGCATTCCCGGGAAGCTGTTCGAGTACGTGCAGCTCTCGTCGTGGGTGCTCGCCCTCACCGAACCGGGGACGGCGACGGAGCTCCTGCTGCGGGGCACGGGGGCCGACGTCGTCGCCCCGGACGCCCCCGCGGCGATCGGTCGTTGCCTCGCCGCGCGCTACCGGGAATTCAAGGCGGGGCGCCGTCCCGGTCCCGTGAACGCCGATGGCCGGTTCGATCGCGACGCACAGGCCAAGCTCCTGTTCGACGCGATCGACGCGCGCCTTCTCGGCGCCGAACGTCGTTAGGCCGCGCGGCCCTCGCTATCTCCCCTCGCCGTCGCCGAGGGCCTCCCGCGAGGGGGCAGTCCCCGGCGCGGCCTCCGGCGCGGCGGCGGCGGCGGCGGCGGCGGCGCGCGCCAACCGTTTCGCGTGCAGCCGGCGGCGCACGGTCCCAGCCAGCTGCGACGTCCACCCCGCGATCCGTGCCCGCCACCGATGCGGTGCGTACTCCCACTCCTCGCCGAGCGCGATCTCGTCCTTGGTGAAGCCGCGCTTGAAGTCGGAGATCCCACCCAGCGCATCGCTACTGCCGAGCGTCCCGGCGGTGACGCCCCCCATGTCGAACCACTCCCCCGCCGAGCGCTTCGCCCATGAGACGAGGTCCCAGATGGCGGGGTAGAGGATGGGGAGGCGCACGCCAGGAATGCGAGCCGAGGCCCCGGTGTGGTACTCTACGCGTTCGCCGTGGTGCAGCCCCCACGCGAAGCCGACCAGGTCCGCGGGTTCGCGCGCCGATCCGCGGAAGACACCGACGACACGCGAACGGTGAGGGAGCTGCCGGCACAGCTGCACGATCGCCCCCCAGTCCATCACCTGCGCGGGGGCGCCGGTGCGGGCCAGCGACTCCTCGAGGAGCAGGTTCATCCGCGCGCCGTACCGTGCGTCGTCGATCGGCGCCACCTCGAGTCCGTGCTTGGCGGCGCTCCGGATGTTCTGCCGCGTGCTGCGACCGAACGAAGCGAAGATCTGGTCCTCGGACGGGGCGAGGTCGATGGCAAGCGTCCGCTCCGACACCCGCTCGGCGCGTGACCGCACGAAGCCCGCCTCGTGAAGCATGGCCCGCAGGGTGGTACGCGCCGCCTCGTCGCGGCACTCCAGCTCCACGACGGCGCGCAGGATCATGGGGTGTCGCCGCGACCACGCCGTCAGGCAGCGCAACAGCGCCGCCCCGGCCGCCGTGGCGTACGGCTCACCGAACGACTCGACGCGCGCGACAAGGTGCCATGGCAGCGCGCGTGTCCGGGTAATGGACACGCTGGCGAGCGCCAGGCACTCTCCCCCCGCCCCGCGCGCCACCATGGTTCGATCTCGCGCGCTGCCGAGCGCGGTGGCCCACGCCACGCGCGACGGCAGTGGGATGGGGAATCGCCGGGCGTCGAGCTCTCGCTCCGCCTCGCGCACCGCGGCGGCGTCGCTCGCGAGGACCGTGGCGCTCACTGCCGGCCAGCGCTCGACGGTCTGATCTGGCGCAGTCGTCGCCTCGACTGCCGCGTCGCGGCCGGCCGGATCAGGCATCGGACACCATCGCGATGCGCGCCGGTAGGCGAACGCCGCAGACCCACGTGCGTTCGTGCGTGCCGACGAACCGCATGCCGACGTGCAGCATGTTCCTGCGTGGGGCCTCGTTCCAGTCTTCATGCCACGCCACGAGCGTCGTGGCGCCCAGCGATTCGGCAACGCGACTCGTCTCGCCCATCAAGGCCCGATTGATGTGCCGGCCGCGGAATCGCGGCAGTGTCTGCGCCGAAATGAACACGGCATCCGTCTCCCCGAGTTGGAGCGTGGTGTCCGTCTCCGTGAGTGGCCAGTCGTACGCGCCCACGAAGACGATGCACCACCCCGCCACCTCGCCGTTGATCTTGGCCAGCAGCAGTCGCTGGCCGGGAATTTCCACCGAAAGGTACGAGCCCAGGAGGGAGAGCACATCGCTCGGCGCGTCACCGAACGCGCGCGCCTCGTCCCACGACAGGTTGTCGAGCGTGAAGGTCCATCCGTCGTCGAGCCTCGGAGGCAATCGGAGAACGCTCGCGATGGGTGACCGGTAGAAGAGAAGCGTCCTTTTCCGGTGCACGAACGCGAGCAGTCGCACCGCGGCGATGCGGGCCGTTGGAACAGGGCCATGACGGCGTAACGCGGACAGCAGTCGAGACATGGCGCGGGAGAGTCGTGGATGCCGCGGGCCTGACGACCCGGCACTGACCATGGCACCGTGCGAGGCACAATCCGGGCCATGGGCATGCCGGCTTCCCGACCAGCGCGGGGACCGGAGGAAGGGAGTTGCCCCCCGGAGGCGACGCGGGCGTTGCCCCTACCGCCGGATCCGGCGCTTGAGGTCCAGGGCGCTGAGCCCGCGATGGACGTTCAGCGTGTGCGGACCGCTCGTTCCGGGAGGGGAATCGGCCGCGACATGACCTACGGGTTCCTCGTGGTAGTCCGTGGTCGTCAAGGTCGTGATCCGCCGCAGGGTGATGGCCCCGCCGTAGGTGCGCGAGCAATCCTGGGCCGGGCGGATCCACATCCCGCCGTCACGAAACAGGCGGCCGGCAGGACGCGCGCTGCGCACGTCGGACACCACCGGGTTTCGAGGATGGGGGATCCACGGTCCGAAGGGGGAGTCGGCGTGAAAGAGGAGGAGGTCGGTCCATGGCTTGAGCTCCTCGCGGTATTCGCAGGCGAACATCCACCATCGACCGTCGATCTCGGCGAGCGTGGCATCCAGCAACATCGCCCCCTGCAGGATCACGCGGTCGAGCACCCACTCGAACGGCGCCCGGACCGCGCGGTAGAGTTCGAGTCGCCCCTCGAGGGCCATCTCCGGAAGGAGATACAGCTCGCCGCCGTACTCGAAGGTGAAGGGATAGGACAGGTGAAAGGGGCGCTGCAGCACCGTCGTCGGTTCGCCGACCGGACCGTCGGGCCCGACCTCGATGACCGACAGGTGCCCGATCCCTTCGGCAAAGAGCAGTTCCTCGAAGAGGAGGAAGTCGCGCCCGTCCACGCGTACGGGGAAGGGGTCGGCCCAGAAGCGATCACGGGAAGGAACGATCTCGCGATAGCGCGACGGGTCGCGCTCGGGAAGCGACGGCGTGGCCCCGCCTTCCGCGCCACGATGATAGGCCAGGACCCACTGGTCGCGCGTCGCCCGTCCGCGCAGGAGGTAGCGCGCGTAACGCCCCGTCAGGCGCAGCAGGGCGAGCGGAGTCCGCGGGGGGCGCGCGGCCGGCCGCTCGACGTTGGTGTCCGGCGCGTCGAGCGCGGTCCTCGCCTCCGCGTCGTCCATCTCCTTGGCCAGGGATCGCCCCAGACGGGCCAGCAGCGTCGTCGCGTGCCTGGCGGCGATGTCCCTCGTGCGGCCGACGGAAAACGGATGCGTATTGGTGACCGTCGCGACGGCGGTGTTGGGTGGGCGGCCCATGCCCGGCCAGCGTTGCAGCCGCACCCGAATCACGGGGTCCCCGCGCAGCACCTCACCCAGCCCGAACGCACCTCCTCCCTGCTGGTCCGTCTCGCCGAGAGCGAAGGCGACGGCGCCGCATGCGGCGAGGCCAGCGAGCGCCGAAGTCTCGACGTGGCCGGAGAGGTTCAGGATCACATCCAGCGGTCCCTCCTCCAGGGGGGAAGGGGCGGCGATCGTCGGCGGCGAGCTCGCGTCCCCGATGTGCAACGGCACCGTGCGCGCCTCGGCGGCGAGCGGACGCAGCGACGTGGGGGCGAACAACCCCTCGTCGGGATGAAATCGTGCCCGGTCGGCGGCCCGGTACAGCCGCTCGAGCAGGGAGGGAATCGGCTGCGGGCGCGAGGCAGGCGCGCCCCGGTTCGGTCCGGTCGATGTTCGAGTCAGCAGGACGGCGCCCACCGTCATCACGCCCGTGGTCACCGCCTCGCGAAGCGCGTCGGAGATCCAGCGCGGCTGCTCCCATGCGTCGATCACGAGGCCCAGGCGCACCTGACGGCCCGAGCCACGCGGGGTATCGGTGCGCCGGAGGATGCTCGCGTGGTCCATGGGGAGTGGTCTGGATATGCCGAGCCGTCGCGCGTCCGCCGCCGTGTGCCGCGGAAGCGCACTGGCGGCGCCACCAGCGCCGTCGTATGGTCGGTCGGCGTGAATGATCGTTTCGCGCACGGACGGAATCCAGCGCCGGCCCTCACCATCCGCAGGTGCACGGGACTTGCACGGGCACGAATCGACTACCACTTGACGGACCACATGCCGATTCGCGCTGCCAGGCGCCCCCCGACGCCGCCCCGCTGGGCGGCGACGCCGACATGACCACGCGGCGCCCTTCGATCCTCGAGGGGGCGGGTGGAAGGTGGGTGATCGACCCGACGCAGGCGCGCGGCGTGGCACTCGTGCTGGCGTTGGCGCACGCGCTCGCCGCCTGGCTGATGCGCACTCCCGGCCTGGGTTGGGGCGAGGATGACGCCGGCTACCTCTTGCTCGCCCAGGAGCTGCGCCACTTCTCCTACCGCGAGATCCAGGACGTGCTGGCGCCGATGCACGCGCGCTTCCCGCCGGTCTTCCCCCTCCTGCTGTCACTCGTGGGGGCGCCCTTCGGTGACCGGCTCGACGTCCTCCTCGCCTTCGTGGCGCTCTGCTCTGCCGCCGGCATCCTCTTCTTCTTCGAAGCGGCACGCCGGTTCGTCGGGGACGAGCTCGCGCTGCTGGTGTCGGCGCTCTACGCCCTCAATCCCGATACCCTGTGGGACGCGCAGAACCTGATGGCGGAGGCGCCATTCAAGCTCTTCGCCATGATGGCCCTGTGGGCGCTGTCACGCGAGCGCGACGGGGTGCGCTTCGCCGTGATTGCCGCCGGGGCGACCATCCTCGCCGCGCTGACGCGGACGGCGGGGGTCGTGTTCGTCGCCGCCCTGTTCGCGTACTGGGTCCTGTCGCGGCGGTATCGTTGGGCCTTCGTGTACGCGGCGGCGGCCACGGTGTTCGTCGGGGGGTGGATCGGCTTCGCGTTCACCGCCCCGAACCCCGACGACCACCGGCTGTACGTCGCCGACCTCGGGTTGAGGGGGCGCGACGCCCCGGAAGGGGTGTTGCACGCGATGGTCACGCGGCTGGTGCCGCGCATGCGTCGCTTCACCGTCATCTTCCCGTGGGTCCTCTCCCTCCCGACGGTCGCCGGCACCATCATCGACAACGTGTTGTGGCTGGCGGCGTTGCTGGTGTTCGGGATCACCGGATTCGCGGTCCTCGTGCGCCGATGGATGGCGGCGGCGCTCTGGCTCGCCTCCTACGTCATCCTGCTCATCGCCTGGCGGTACGCGCTCGAGCGGTTCGTGTCACCGATCGTGCCGCTGCTGTATCTGGTGTTGCTGACCGGCTGCGCGTGGTGGGGGGTGCGGCGCTTTCCGTCGCAGGGGCGCCTGGTGACGTACGCGCTGGCGTTGCTGCTGGCGGTGGGGACGTACCCGCGCGACGCCAAGCGGGCACGCCTCATGGCGGCGTGCGACCGCGCGCATCCCGAGGCGTCACCGACGTGCTGGCCGGCCGACCACCGCGAGTACCTCCAGCTGGCCCACTGGGTCCGCGACTCCGTGCCGCCGGATGCGATCATGCTGGTGTCCAAGGAACGTGCCTTCTACGTCCACTCGGGACACAAGTCCATCAACCAGAACCGCGCCCTCGAGGAGGATGCACGCTCGCTCGCACCCTACCTCCGCTCCCGCGACGTGCGCTACACGGCCGTGTCGCCGATCGGCGTGCGCGCCCGCGAGCATGCAGGGCTGATCGCCGAGTCCTGCCGGGACTTCGCGCTGGTGCGACGATTCTCGCAGCAGACGCTCCTCCTGCGCCTGCGCGCAGCGGACGAGGCTCCAGTCGACGACGGGACGTGCGCCGCGCTGCGCGCCGCCGTGCCGCCTCCCGACGACCGATGAGCCGATTGAGGAGCGCGTGATGCGCCGCACCATCGCGGCAGTCGCGCTCAGCATGGCCGTCGCGGCGATCGCAGTCGCCACCCTCCGCCCCGCCCCCCCGCCGACCATTCCCCTCCCGGTGCTCTGCCTGGTGTGCGGCGAGCTCGGCGGAGTCGACGTCGTCCTCAACGTGGCACTCTTCGTCCCGCTGGGGATCGCCCTCGTCGCGGCGGGCATGACGTGGCGGCGAGCCGCCCTGGTCGCCGCCGCACTGTCGTTCGGCATCGAGGCCACGCAATACGCGCTCATCACCGGCCGCGACGCCTCCCTCTCCGACCTCCTGACGAACACGACGGGCGGGACGCTGGGGGCGCTCATCGCCGCGCACTGGCGCCGTGTCATCGCCCCGGCGCCGCGCATCGCCCGTGCCGTCTCCCTCGTCGCCGCAGCGGTCACGTTAGGCATCCTGACGGCGACCGCCGCCCTCCTCCGCCCGGCGATCCCCCCCATGGGCATCTGGGGGCAGTGGACCCCGCAGAAGCTGCACTTCGAACCATACAGCGGGACCGTGCGCGACTTCCGGATCAACGGGATCGTCGTACCCTACGGCCTCGTCCCGCAGAGCGGGACCCTGCGGCAGCGTCTCCTCAGCGGGGCGACGCGCGCGCACGTGGAGTTCACGGCAGGGCGACCCCCCTCGCGCCTCTCGGCCATCGCGCGGGCCGGGAGCCGCTTCCAGGAAGTCATCCTCGTGGGGGCCGACGGCCGCGACCTGGTCTTCCGCACGCGCCTCGCCGCCCGGGACTGGCGGCTGCGCGCCCCGGGGATCGCCCTTCCAAACGTGCTGCCGCGAGAGGGCGAGCCCGTGGTGGCCGAAGCAGGGCTCCGCGACCGGCGCTGGTACGCGACCGTGATCACCGCGAAGGGGGGCGTGTACCGCAGCGTCCCGTTCGCGGTCTCGCTAGGGTGGACGTTCATCCTCCCCTTCGACCACGCCCTCGCGCCGCGAGACGCCTGGATCTCGGCACTCTGGCTGGCCGTCCTCGCCTTCCCCGCCAGCTACTGCGGGGCGCGCGGCGGGACGCCTCGCCCCCGACTGCGGACGCCACGCGACGGATTCAATGCCTGGTGGAAGGCGGCGATGCTCGTCCTCGCGCTCGGGCTGTTCACCATCCCGCGCCTGGCGCACTTTTCGGCGGCCGGGCCGCTGGAATGGCTCGGCCTCGCCGTGGGAGGGATCGCCGGGGCGCTGCTGGCCGCCCCGCTGGACCGGCTCGCGGAGGAGAAGGAGCCACTCTGAAACACCACCTGCGATGACCGACCCATACGCCGTACCGAGCGCACCGGGGAGCGACGAGTCCGTCGCGAGCGCCATCGCCCGCGCCCGCCGGGCGCAACCGGAGTGGGCGGCGCGCCCGGTGGCCGGACGCGCGCGATGCCTGGAACGGTTCCGCCAGCTGCTGTATGCACGGCGCGCCGAGGTGGCGGCGGTCATCTCGGCCGAGAACGGGAAGCCGGCGCCGGAGGCGACGATGACCGAGGTGGCGACCACCCTCGACATGGCGCGCTACTACGCCCGCCTCGCCCCCGAGGCTCTCGCACCTCGCACCCTCACCTCCGCCTCGCTCGCGCTCTGGCGCAAGCGGTTCATCGTCACCAGTGAACCGTACGGGACGGTCGGCGTCATCTCGCCGTGGAACTATCCCTTCCTGCTCCCGGCGGGCGTCCTGCTGCCCGCCCTGGCGGCCGGGAATGCCGTTCTCTTCAAGCCGTCGGAGCTGACCCCCTCCACCGGGGCGCTCCTGGCCGAGCTGCTGCACGCGGCGGGCGTCCCCAACGATGTGTTGCAGGTGTTGCAGGGCGACGGGAGCGTCGGGGCGGCGCTCACGCGTGGCGACGTCGACAAGGTCTTCTTCACGGGCTCGGTGGGCACCGGGCGGCAGGTGGCCCATGCCTGTGCCGAGCGCCTCGTCCCATGCGCCCTGGAACTGGGGGGGAGCGACCCCGCCCTGGTGCTCGAGGACGCCGACCTGGAGCATGCCGCGAGCGGGATCACCTGGGGGCGCTTCACCAACAGCGGCCAGACGTGCGTCGCCCCCAAGCGAGTCTTCGTGGTCGGGGACGCGTACGCAGGATTCGTGGCGGCCATGGAGCGCCGCCTGTCGGCGTTGCGGCTGGGCGAGCCCGGAGAGGGCCCCTACGACCTCGGCCCGCTGATCCATCCGTCGCAGCACGCCGTCCTGGCGAGGCAGCGTGACGAGGCGACCGGGCGCGGGGCGCGTGCCGTGACCGCCTCCGCACGGGGCGGCGAGGTTGCGCCTGACGGCATGGCCGCCGGCCATTTCCTCCCCACCCTCCTCCTCGACGTCCCGGCCGACGCGCGCGTCCTGCGCGAGGAGACGTTCGGCCCGCTCCTCCCGATCGTGCGGGTGCGCGACGACGACGAGGCAATCGCCCTCGCCAACGCCACCCCCTTCGGCCTGAGCGCGAGCGTGTGGAGCCGCAACCGGCGCCGCGCACGCGACGTGGCGGCCCGCCTCGAGGCGGGGACGGTCGTGATCAACGACGTCACCCTCGTGGCCGGTGTGGCCGAGGTCCCGCATGGCGGCGTCAAGGAGAGCGGAAGCGCGCGGGCGCACGGGATCGCGGGGTTGGAGGAGTGCGTCCGGACCCGCACCGTGGTCGACGACTACTTTACCGGCTGGCGGCAGGGGTGGTGGTTCGGCTATGGCGCCGAGGCCCCGGCGCGGAGCGACGCGTATGTGCGCCTCGCGCACGGTCGGTCGCTGCGCGAGCGCCTGTCGGGGGTCGGCCGGGTCCTGGCGCTCCTGTTTCGTCCCGAGCGCCCGGTCTGACGGCGACGCTCGTCGCCGGCTGCGCCGCACGACGCGCTTGAAGCGCCCCTCCCCATCGGCGAGAATTCACCGTGCCCTCGTTCCTCCTCCTCCTGGAGCGCATCCGACTGATGCTCGGCGCCGCCTTCCTCGCCATCGGCGTCGCCCTGGCGGTGATCTGCGCCGTGGACTGGCTGGTGCGCACGCGCCGCCTCAATCCCTTCGGCCCCGTCGCGCGCTTCTTCCGCCAGAGCGTGGAGCCGCTGATGGCCCCGGTGGAGCGCCAGATCGTGCGCGCCGGCGGCGTCCCCTCGACGGCGCCGTGGTGGGCACTCGGGGTGGCGGTCATCGGGGGGATCGTCTTCCTCAGCCTGTTCGACTTCGTGCGCCAGCAGGCCGCGGGCTTCTACTTCGCCTCCCAGAACGGGTCGCGCGGCGTCGTGCGGATGCTCATCGGCTGGACGTTCGAGATCCTCCGGCTGGCGCTGATCGTCCGCGTGATCGCGTCGTGGGTGCGGGTCTCGCCCTACTCGCGGTGGGTCCGCTGGTCGTACACACTGTCGGAGCCGATCCTGCGGCCGTTGCGGCAGGTGGTGCCGACCCTGGGGATGATCGACGTCACCCCGATCATCGCCTACCTGCTGCTGGGGCTTCTCGAGGGATTCGTGATGGGGATGACGTGAGCGCGGTCACGGTGGAGGCACGTCCCGGGGGGGTACGTTTCCCGGTGCGCGTGCAACCTCGCGCCTCGCGGACCGAAGTCGCGGGAACGCAGCAGGGAGCGCTGAAGGTGCGGCTCCAGGCGCCGCCGGTGGACGGGGCGGCCAACGAGGCCCTCGTGGACTTTCTCGCCGAATCGTTAGGTGTCCCGCGCCGGCAGGTGCGCATCGTGTCGGGCGCGACCGCGCGCACCAAGGTCGTGGAGGTGACGGGGGTCGACGTCGACGCCGTCATGCGGCTCGAGGCAGGGAGCTAGCGGCCGATGTTCCTCCTGATGGGGCAGGACGAGGCGCTGCTCGAGGGGATGGCCCAGCTCCTGGCGGGCGCCGGTCACGGAGTGCGGGTAGCGCGATCGCTGGACGAAGCCGAGGAGCTGGCGCGGCAGCGCGCCCCGCTCCTCATCGTGGTCGATCGCACGACGGTCAGCGCCGACGGCGGCGAGCGCCTCTCGCGGCTCCCTCTCGCTCCGGGCGGGGCGTTCGTGATGTACCGGACGACGAACGACCAAGGCCCGAACCTCGCCTTGGCGCACGGCATCGCGCGACAGACGCTGGCCGACTTGTCCCTTCCGCTCGAGCGCCAGCGCCTGGCCGCGCTGGCCCAGTACGTCAACGCGAGGGCGCGCGGGAGCGGTCGGTTCCGGTACGAGCCGCCGCCGGAGCGTCGGGCGCCCTAGGCGCCGGTAACCTTGCCCAGAATGGACGAGGGCGCTATTCCTCCATGCAGGCCGTGTGCGCACCTGCGTGCGTGACGCGGCACCGACAACCGAAGGTTCGTGGCGATTTCCCGGCAACTTGCGGCCACGTTAAACAATCCGCTAAAGCGCCCGCCCGGCGCATCCATGCCCCGGGCTTTTTTCTTGTCGAGGATCTCCGTGCCTGACTCGTTCAACGTTGCGCGTCTCCCGCTCCGGTCGGCGTACCTGGATGCCCTGTCCCGTGGGGTGCTGGTGTTCGACGGCGCGATGGGGACGAGCATCCAGCGCTTCCACCTGTCGGCCGAGGATTTCGGCGGGAAGGCGCTGGAAGGGTGCAACGACCACCTGGTGCTCACGCGCCCCGACGTGATTCGCGGCATTCACGAGTCGTTCCTGGCGGTGGGGTGCGACGTGGTGGAGACGTGCACCTTCCAGTCGACGCCACGCCGGCTGGCCGAGTGGGGGCTCCTGGACAAGGCGCGCGAGATCAACGTCGCCGCGGCGCGTCTGGCGCGCGAGGCGTGCGACCGGCATGCGACGCCGGAACGGCCTCGCTTCGTGGCGGCGTCGATCGGGCCGACGGGGATGCTGCCCTCGAGCAGCGACCCGGCGCTGTCGAACGTGACGTTCGATGCGTTGAGCGAGGATTTCTACCTGCAAGCGAAGTACCTGGTCGAGGGGGGCGTGGACCTGCTGCTCGTGGAGACGTCGCAGGACATGCTCGAGGTGAAGGCGGCCCTGGCGGGCTTCGCGCGCCTCTTTCGCGAACTGGGGTATAGGGTGCCGGTTCAGGCGCAGGTCACGCTGGACACCAGCGGGCGGATGCTGCTGGGGACGGATGTTGCGAGCGCGATGACGACGCTCGAGGCGTTGGGGGCGGACGTGATCGGGCTCAACTGCTCCACCGGCCCCGAACACATGCGCGAGCCGGTGCGCTACCTGGCGGAGCATGCGTCGCGCCCGGTCTCGGTGATTCCCAACGCGGGATTGCCGGTGAACACGGGGACGGGAGATGCGGTGTACCCGTTGGAACCGGCGCCGATGGCGGCGATGCTCGGGGAGTTCGTGCGGGACTTCGGGGTGCGGATCGTGGGGGGGTGCTGCGGGACGACCCCGGAGCACCTGCGGGCCATCTGCGAGGTGGTGGATGGGCTGGGGGTGCGGGGGGCCCCCCCCAATGAACACGCTACCAGCGCCCCCGACCGTCGGCGTGACCATTCCCTTCCCCGCCGGACCACCCCGTTGCACCGCCCGCACCACGCCGTCCCCCGCGCCTCCTCGGCGATGCGGGCCATCACCCTGCACCAGTCGCCCCCGCCTCTCCTGGTCGGCGAGCGCGTCAACGCCCAGGGGTCGCGCAAGGTCAAGCGCTTGCTCCTGGCGGACGACTACGAGGGAATCGTCGAGGTGGCGCGGGAGCAGGCGGAGTCGGGGGCCCACGTGCTCGACATCTGCGTCGCGCTCACCGAGCGCGCCGACGAGGCCGAGCAGATGGCCAGGGTGGCGAAGCTCCTGTCGATGTCGGTCGAGCTCCCCCTCATGATCGACTCCACCGAGGCACCCGTCATCGAGGCAGCCCTCGCGCACATCCCGGGGCGCGCGATCATCAACTCCATCAACATGGAGAACGGGCGCACGCGCATCGACAGCGTCGTCCCGCTCGCCATCACGCACGGCGCCGCGCTCGTCGCCCTCACCATCGACCAGGCCGGGATGGCCCGCACCCGCGAGCGCAAGCTCGAGGTGGCGCGCGCCATCCACGACATCGTGGTGGGCGAGTACGGACTGCAGCCGTCGGACCTCATCTTCGATGCCCTGACCTTCACCCTGGCCACCGGCGACGCCGAGTGGATCGACTCGGCGCACGAGACGATCGAGGGGATCCGTCTCATCAAGCGCGAGCTCCCGGGTGTCCTCACGATCCTCGGCGTCTCCAACGTGAGCTTCGGCCTGGCGCCGGCGGCGCGTGCGGTGCTCAACTCGGTCTTCCTGCATCACTGCGTGCAGGCGGGGCTCGACGCCGCGATCGTGAACCCGGCGCACGTCACGCCGTACGCCGAGATCTCGGCGGAAGAGCGCGCCTTGGCGGACGATCTCGTGTTCAACCGGCGGCCGGATGCACTGCAGCGGTTCATCGAGCAGTTCGCCGGGACGGGAGACGGGGGACGGGAGACGGGCGTGGCGCTTCGCGCCGATCCGACGGAGGCGATGGTGCCGGCGGAGCGGGTGCATTGGATGGTGGTGCACCGCAAGAAGGAGGGGATCGAGGGCGCGCTGGACGCGGCGGGAGTGCGCGAGGATCCGGTGCGCGTGCTCAACGAGGTCCTCCTCCCGGCAATGAAGGAGGTGGGAGACAAGTTCGGCGCCGGGGAGTTGATCCTCCCCTTCGTGCTGCAGTCGGCGGAGGTGATGAAGCGGGCCGTGAAGCACCTCGAGCAGTTCCTCGAGAAGCAGGAGGGATACACCAAGGGGCGGGTGGTGCTGGCGACCGTATACGGCGACGTGCACGACATCGGGAAGTCGCTGGTCAACACGATCCTCTCCAACAACGGCTACACGGTCTACGACCTGGGGAAGCAGGTCCCCGTCAACACCATCATCGAGAAGGCGGTCGAGGTCAACGCGGACGCCATCGGGCTCTCGGCGCTCCTGGTGAGCACGTCGAAGCAGATGCCGCTCTGCGTGCAGGAGCTCGACCGGCGCGGGTTGCAGCTCCCGGTGCTCATCGGCGGGGCGGCGATCAACCGGCGCTTCGGGCGGCGCGCGCTCTTCGTGGATGGCGAGCGAGCGTACGACGCGGGCGTCTTCTATTGCAAGGATGCGTTCGAGGGGTTGGAGACGATGGACCGGCTGCAGGATCCGGTGCAGCGCCAGGGCTTCGTGGCCGGCATGCTGGACGACGCGCGGAACGACGTCTTCCTGCATTCCGGGGTCGGAAAGGACGTGTCGCGGGGCGAGGCGGGCGGGGAGCGCAGCGCGGTCCGCGCCGACAACGCGGTCCCCGGCGCGCCGTTCCTCGGGACGCGCATCCTGCGCGACATCCCGCTGGGCGAGGTCCTGGCGCTCCTCGACCTCGACGAACTGTATCGCCTCCAGTGGGGCGGGCGCGGCTCGGGCGAGAAGTTCGAGCACGCGGTCCGCACCGAGTTCGAGCCCACGCGCCGGCGGCTCGAGGCCGAGGCCGCGCGCGACGGATGGCTGGCCCCTCAGGCGGCGTACGGTTTCTTCCCGGTGCAGTCCGCGGGGAACGAGGTGATCGTGTACGACCCGGACGCGTATGATGCCGATGGGGGGACGCTGCGCGAGGTGGCGCGCTTCCACTTCCCCCGGCAGGAAGGGCGCGAGCGGCTCTGCCTGGCCGACTACTTCCGCCCCGTCGAGTCGGGGGAGGTGGACGTGATCGGGCTGCAGATCGTGACCGTGGGCGATGCCGCCACCCGGCGCTTCGAGGAGCTGCAGGCACTCGGCGAGTATGCCGAGGCGTTCTACGTGCACGGGATCGCGGTGGAAGCCGCAGAAGCGACGGCGGAGTGGATGCACCGCCGCATCCGCGCGGAGCTCGGCCTCCCCCCGGGGCAGGGGAAGCGCTACTCGTGGGGCTACGGCGCCTGTCCCGACCTGGACGACCACGAGACGGTGTTCGCGCTCCTCCCCGCCGAGTCGTTAGGCATGTCGCGAACCGTCGCCCACCAGCTCATTCCCGAGCAGTCCACCGCCGCACTCGTCGTCCACCATCCCGAGGCGAGGTACTACGCCGTCCGGGGCGACGGCGGGAGCGAGCGTCGCGCCACGGCGGCGGAGGGCACGCCGTGACCTCGCGCGCCGAGCTCCGCCAGCGCCTCGTCGACCCCGACACCGTCGTCGTCTTCGACGGCGCCATGGGGACGATGCTGTACGCGCGCGGCGTCTTCATCAACCAGTGCTACGACGAGCTCTCGCTGCGTGCCCCCGACCTGGTGCGGGGGATCCACGACGAGTACGTGCGCGCCGGCGCCGAGGTGCTCGAGACCAACTCGTTCGGCGCCAACCGCTTCAAGCTCGCCCACTTCGGCCTGGCGCACGAGGTGGGGGCCATCAACCGCGCCGCCGCGCGCATCGCGCGCGAGGCGGCCGGCGACTCCGCGCTCGTGGCCGGCGCCGTCGGCCCGTTGGGCGTCCGCCTCGAGCCATACGGCCCCACCAGCTTCGCCGAGGCCCGCGAGGCCTTCGAGGAGCAGGTCGCGGCGCTCCGCGACGGCGGCGCCGACTGCATCATCCTCGAGACCTTCGCCGACCTCGAGGAAGTCACCCAGGCCGTGCGCGCAGCGCGCGCGGTGGCCCCCGAGCTCCCGCTCATCGCCCAGATGACGGTCGACGTCGACGGGGTCACGGTCTTCGGCGCGACCCCCGAGGATGTCGCACGCGCGCTCGATGCGCTGGGCGCCGACGTCGTCGGCCTCAACTGCTCGGTGGGGCCGCAGATCATCCTCGAGGCGCTCGAGAAGATGGCCGCGGTCACGCGCCGCAAGCTGAGCGCCATGCCTAACGCCGGGATGCCACGCGAGGTCGGCGGGCGCAAGATGTACATGGCAAGCCCGGAGTACATGGCCACCTACGCCCGTCACCTGTTGCAGGCCGGCGCCAAGGTGATCGGCGGCTGCTGCGGAACCACGCCAGCGCACATCCGGGCGATGGTGGAGGGGATCCGGCCGCTGGTGCCGCGGCTCGCCGCCGCGCGGCGGACGGAGGCTGGCGGGGGGGACGGGACCCCGGCGACGGGGAGCGGGAGCGCGCGCGCCGTGGGCGAGCGCGAGGGGGTGCCGCGGCACGTGGGGGTGGAGCCCGTTCCGCTGGCGCAGCGCTCCCGGTGGGGGGAGAAGCTCGCCACCGGGACGTTCGTCACCTCGGTCGAGATCGTCCCGCCGCGCGGCGTGGATGCCTCCCGGATGCTCGACGACGTGCGCACCCTCGCGACGGCCGGCGTCGACGCGGTGAACGTCCCCGATGGCCCGCGCGCCCAGAGCCGCATGGGGGCCATGATGACGTCGCTCCTCATCGAGCAGCAGGTCGGCATCGAGACCGTCTGCCACTATGCCTGTCGTGACCGCAACCTGCTCGGGATGCTGTCGGACCTGCTGGGAGGGGCGGCGATGGGGCTGCGCAACCTCCTCGTCATCACCGGCGACCCGCCCAAGATGGGCCCCTACCCCGACGCCACCGCCGTCTTCGACATCGACAGCATCGGGCTCACGAACCTCGTCCGGAGCCTCAACCACGGGCTGGACCCGGGCGGCCACCCCATCGGGGCTCCCACGCGATACGTGATCGGCGTCGGGGTGAACCCCGCCGCCATCGACCCGGTGCTGGAAGGTCGCCGCTTTGCCTACAAGGTCGAAGCAGGCGCCGAGTTCGCCATCACGCAGCCGGTGTTCGACCCGCGGCAACTCGAGCGCTTCCTGCGCGACGTACGGGAGACGCGCATCCCCATCGTCGCCGGCATCTGGCCCCTGGTCTCGCTGCGCAACGCCGAATTCCTCGCCAACGAGGTTCCCGGCGTGGTGATTCCCGACGAGATCCTGGCGCGCATGCGACGTGCGCACGAGCAGTCGGCCGACCACGCGCTGGCCGAGGGGATCGCGATCGCGCGCGAGATGCTGGCCCTCGTGCGGGGGGAGGTGCAGGGGGTGCAGGTCTCGGCGCCGTTCGGGAAGGTCGCGCTGGCGCTCGACGTGATTCGGGGCTGATCTCGGCTGCAGGCGCGAGGCACGGAGGCCTTCGCGCCGGCCCCCGTGCCGGGCAAGGATATTGCGTAGAGGTGCCGCACAGCTCGCCTCCGCAAATCCCCTTGGTCATGTGCGGCATTGTCGGCCTTTGGAACCCCAACGATCCGGATCCGTTGACGCGCGCGCGCGCGATGGCGTCGACCATCGTGCACCGCGGACCTGACGACGCAGGATTCCACGCCACCGACGGCCTGGCGATCGGCATGCGGCGGCTCTCGATCATCGACCTGGCCGGGGGGCACCAGCCCATCTTCAACGAAGACGGTTCGCTGGCCATCGTCTTCAACGGCGAGATCTACAACCACGCCGAGATCCGGGCGTCGCTCGAGGCACGCGGGCATCGATTCGCCACGCGCTGCGACACCGAGGTGATCGTGCACGCGTTCGAGGAGCACGGCGCCGATTGTGTGCACCTCTTCAACGGCATGTTCGCCTTCGCGATCTGGGATGCGCGCACCCGATCACTCTTCCTCGCGCGCGACCGGATGGGGGTGAAGCCGTTGTACTGGACGTGGGACGGCACGCGCTTCGCCTTCGCCTCGGAGATGAAGGCGCTCGTCGCGTCGGGGGTGGTCGCCAAGCGGCTCGACGAGCGCGCCCTCTGGCATTACCTCACGTTCGGGTATGTACCCGGAGAAGCCGCGATCTGGGACGGCATCCGCAAGCTCCCTCCGGCGCATCGGTTGACGCTGACGCCGCGCGGCGGGGACCCCGTGGTGGAGCGCTACTGGGACATTCCCGGTCCGGCACCCGAGGAACTCACGACGGCGCAGCGGGACGAGAAGTTCGCCGAGCTGTTCGAAGATGCCGTGCGGCGCCGGCTCATCGCCGACGTTCCGGTGGGGATCCTGTTGAGCGGGGGACTCGACTCGAGCGCGGTGGCCGCGGTGGTGCGGAAGGTGCACGACGGGCCGGTGTCGACATTCTCGGTCGCCTTCCGCGACGGAGGCGTCGCCGACGAATCCGGGTACGCACGGCTCATGGCGCGCGCGATCGGCGCCGATCACCACGAGATCTTCATCGGCGAAGAGGAATTTTCGGCCTTCCTCCCGGAGTTCGCCTGGTTCGCCGACGAGCCGCTGTCCGACTCGGCGTCGATCGCCCTGTACCATGTCTCGCAGCTCGCGCGACAGCACGTCAAGGTGGTGCTGAGTGGCGAAGGCAGCGATGAGCTGCTGGGGGGCTACGCGTTCGAGGAAACGCTGCGGTATGTGCGCCAGCGGGAGCGCCTGGCCCGTCGGTCGCGCCCACTCCGCCAGCTGACGCCGTCCTGGCTCGCCTCCCTCGTGTTGGCCCGAGCGCCCGAATCGCGACTGGCCAGGCTCCTTGCACACGAGGACGAGGTGCTGCGGTTGCTCGCGCCCAACATGACGCGCGTGATGTCCAGCCGCGAGAAGCGCCGACTCTGGCCCGCCGGGCCACGGTTCGAGGACTCGATGGAGGTGGTGCGCCGCGTCTACGATCGCGCCCCTGCGGGGACGACCCTCTCCCGAATCCTGTACGCCTACTCGCAGGATTGGCTCGTGGAAGACCTGCTCATGAAGGCGGACAAGATGACGATGGCGAACTCGATCGAGCTTCGGGTCCCGTTCCTGGACTACCGCCTGGTGGAGTGGATCTCGCGCCAGGACGACGCGAGCAAGCTCCGACTGGACGAGTCCGGGGCGGCCACGCGGAAGGTGCTGCTGCGCCGATACGCGAGCGGCCGCCTGCCGCCCGAGATCGTCGAGCGCCCGAAAGTCGGCTTCGCCACTCCCACGATGGAATGGGTACGCACGGACCACAACGGCTTCAGGTCACGAGCGCTCGGGCGTCCTGGTGCCTGGGTACGGGATCGTTTTTCCCCGAAGGTCATCGACGAGATCGCCCATCGTGCGGGCTTCGATCGACGCGCCACAGCCCAGGCCTGGCTGCTGATCGTGCTGGAGAACTGGGCGCAGCGGTGGCTGTAGGCGCGGCCTCGCGCGGCGCTCACCCGGCGGTCATCTTCCGTTCATCCTGCACCGCTAGGATGTGCGACACGAACAGCGGTTCGGCTGGTGCCGCCCGAAGTGGTCTCGTGGCTGGGGTATCTTGAATGCGCCTCCTCTTCGTAGAAGACGACGCACGCATCGCGGAGTCGGCCGCCTCCTACCTGCGAAAGGTGGGGATGGCCGTGGACATCGCCGCAACGGGCGAGGACGCACTGCGCCTGGCGGCACTCAATGAGTACGACATTGCCGTCCTCGACGTTCGACTCCCCGGGATCGACGGGTTCGAGGTCTGTCGTCGCCTGCGGTTCTCCGGCTATCCCATCCGGATCCTGATGGCCACGGCCCGCGATACCGTCGAGGACCGCATCGCCGGGCTCGACCTCGGCGCCGACGACTACGTGGTCAAGCCGTACGTTCTCGCGGAGCTCGAGGCCCGCGTCCGCGCGCTCCTGCGCCGCCCGGCCACCGTCGTCCCCGTGAAGCTGCAGGTCGAGGACCTGACGCTCGACACCGGAACGCGCATCGCCGAACGCAATGGCCGCGAGATCTCGCTCACGAGCAAGGAATACGCGGTGCTGGAGTATCTCATGCGCCACCCCGGCGAGGTGGTGACGCGCGAGAAGATCAGCGCCCACGCCTGGGACGACAACTACGACCCCGCGAGCAACGTCATCGATGTCTACATCGCCCGGCTGCGCAAGAAGATCGACGACCCGGCGGAAGCGCCGCTCGTCTCGACGATTCGCGGCGCCGGGTATCGCCTCGGGACGCCCAAGCACGCGCGCCTGCGGTGACGACGCCTAGCCCCCGCATCCGGCTCCGACTCACGGCCTGGTACGCGGGGAGCGTCTTCGTCCTCCTGCTCGCCTCCGTGTTGTCGATGCGCGCCATCGCCCGGCGCGCCCTCACGGCGGAACACCAGGATTCCGTGGAGCGAGCCATCGAGCTCGTACGCTCCTTCTTCCGCGCCGAGCTCTCGGAATACCGGCACGTCGAGGCCACGCTCGCGCACATCTCCGGCGAACTGGTCTTCGCCGGGATGGAGTTCGAGTTCCTGCGCCCCGATTCGACCTTCTTCTCGCGCGCCAGGATCCCGAATCCGGCGTCCGCGCCGCGCTCGCCGGCGCGGGCCTACGTCGTCCCCCTGGAGCCGGGCCTCGCGCCGGGGTGGAAGTTGCGCCTGACGGTCAGCGTCCACGACCTGGTGACGGCCCATCAACGCATCGACCGGGCGACCCTCGTCGCCCTCCCCTTTGCCGTGGCGCTCGCCGCCCTGGCCGGCTGGCTGGTCACGGGGCGCGCGCTGCGTCCGGTCGCGATGATGGCCGATGCGGCAGAGAAGATCGACGCGGGGACCCTCGGGGCGCGCCTCCCAGTCGCCGACCCCAACGACGAGCTCGGACGCCTCGGCCGGCGCTTCAACGCCCTGCTCGATCGACTCGACGGCGCCCTTGGCCAGCAGCGCCGCTTCCTGGCCGACGCCGCGCACGAGCTGCGCACGCCGCTGGCCCGGATGCTGGGCGAGGCGGAGGCGCGCCTGGCCTCCGAGCCGGGGACCGACGACCGCACCTCGTTGGAACGCATCCAGGGCGACCTGCGAAGCGCCTCGTCGCTGGTCGACGAGCTGATGCAGCTGGCGAGAGCCGACGCCGGAAGCGTGGACGCCGTGCTCGCCCCCGCCTTCCTCGACGACGTCGTCAGCGACGCGGTGTCGCCATGGCACGCCGAAGCGCGCCGGCGCGGCATCGCCCTCGACGTCACCGCGCTCGACGAGGCGCCAGCCCGCCTGGATCCGAAGCTGATCCACCGGCTGGTGGGGGTGCTGCTGCACAACGCGCTGGAATACACCCCGACCGGGGGACGCATCGAGATCCGCGTGGTCCGTCGAGACGCGCACGCAGTGCTGGAGATCGAGGACAGCGGCATGGGCATCCCGCAGGGGGAGCGCGAGCGCATCTTCGAGCGATTCTACCGGGGAGCCGCGGCCCGGCAGCGCGCACCTGACGGGAGTGGCCTCGGCCTCGCCATCGCGGGATGGATCGCGCGGCAGCATGCGGCCACGATCACGGCCGGCGATGCGGAGCTCGGTGGCGCGCTCATTCGCGTCATCTTCCCGAGAGACGGCGACGCCGCCTCCGGATCGGGGAGATGACCGGCGCCACGACACAGACCCTCCGCGCGCCGAACCTGCGTCAGCGGATGCCGACGCGTCGGCGTTGAATAACGAAACGGGGCGCTTCTGCGCCCCGTTTCGTTCACGGTCAATTCATCGCCCTGTAATACCATCCGGTCCATGAGACTTGCATTGATCGCCCTGCTGGGTTGGGCGCCGGTGGCGTGGGGCCAGGGAAACGTGCTCACGGTGGAGCGCGCCGTTGGCATCGCCCGTGCCCGCGGACCGCTCGTCGCCACGGCCCAGGCACGCCGCATCATGGCGCAGGGGCGCGCGCGCGCCGACGGCGCCTTTCCCAACCCCATCGCGGAGTGGCGGCGAGAGAACTATTCCAGCCCGCTGCAGCCCGACCTCTTCCAGACCATCCAGCTCCCCGTCGACGTGACCGGACGGCGCCTGGCGCTCCGCTCCGCCGGAACGGCGCTGGTGGCACGAGGACGGGCCGACTCCAGCGCCGTGGCGCGACAGCTCGACGCGGAGGTGATGCGCGCCTTCTGGCGTGCCGCGCTCGGCGCCGAGTTGCTGGCCGTCGCCGTCGAGGAGCGCAAGGCGCGTGACGTCGTCGCCGAGTTCGACGCGCAACGCTTCCGCGAGGGTGCGGTCGCCGAAGTGGCCGCCATCCGGACGCGTCTCGAAGCGGATCGCGCGCGCATGGCGGAGGCGGGCGCGCGCGTCGAGGCGTCACGCGCCGCGGGCGACCTGGCGCGTCTTCTGGGGCTGGCCGTCGATTCGCTGCCGCCGCTGGCCCGGCTTTCGACGGTCAGCACCCTCCCCGCTCCTCCCGACGAGGAGGCGGCCGTGGCGCAGGCACTCGCGCAGCGCGCCGACCTCGTCGCCCTGCGGCACGCGGCGGACGAAGCGCGCTACCGCGTGACAGCGGAGCGGCGCGGCGTCATTTCCGACGTGCAAGTGATCGCCGGGAGCAAGGAGACATCGGGGTACAACACCGGCGTCCTCGGCTTCATGGTCCCGCTCCCCCTCTTCAGCCGCAACGAGGGGGTACGCGAGCGGGCGCGCGGGGAATCGCTGGTGGCCGACGCCGAACGGCGCGACGCCGAGCTGCGCGTGCGCGGCGAGGTGGCGGCCGCGATCAGGGGGATCGTCGCGATGCGCGAAGCGCTCGAGGCGGGGGCGTCGGGGATCGACGCGCGTGCCGCCGAAGTCGCGCAGATTGCCGAGGGGGCGTACCGCGAGGGCGCCATCTCGCTGATGGAACTGGTCGAGGCGCAACGCGCGCGTGCCGAATCGCGCGCCGCCGCGCTGCGCTGGACGGTGGATCTCCACCTGGCCACGCTCGAGCTCAATCGCGCCATCGGGGCGCCGCTCCTGGAGAACCGATAGATGTCGCGCCGCCAAACCCACGTCGCCCTGCACGCCGCGCTTGCCGGGCTCGCGCTGGCCACCGCCTGTTCACCGTCCGACCGCGGAGAGGCACCGGCCGTCGAGGCGAGCGCCAATGGCGCGCGCCCCGACACAGCCCTCCTCTCGGCGGAGACAGTGAAGATCGGGGGCTTCACCACCGCCCCCGTGACCCGGACTCCATGGCGCGATGCCTGGACGGCCCCGGCGCGCCTGACGCTCGACGCGGCGAACACCGAGCCGATCGGCTCGATCGTGGAGGGGCGCGTGGTGCGCGTCTACGCGATGCCTGGCGATCGCGTGCGCAAGGGCGAGGTGCTGGTGGCGATCCACAGCCACGAGATGATGGACGCCCGTGCCACGCTCACGCGGGCCAGGTCGGAGACGCGGCGCGCCGAGGCCGCGCTGCGCGTGGCGCAGAATGCCGCCGATCGGGGCGAGCGGCTCTACACGGGCAAGGCGCTCTCACTCGCCGACCTGGAGCGGTTGCGCGCCGCGCGCACCGACGCGCAGGCGATACAGGAGAGCGCGGCGGCCGAGCTGGTCCGGGCCGAGGAGTTCCTCCAGCACCTGCTGGGCGACGGCCCCGAGGAGGCGGGGGCCGACCCGCACTGGGTGCTGGTCCGCTCGCCGCTGGACGGGCTGGTGATCTCCCGCGAGGTGCAACCCGGAAACGTGGTCCTGGTCGGCGCTCCGCTCATGACCGTCAGCCGCCCGTCGGCGCTGACCCTGGTGATGCAGGTCCCCGACGCGGCGACCACGCGGATCGGTGCCCCGATCAGCTTCACGGTCACGGCAGCGCCCGGCGAACGGTTCGAGGCGACGGTGACGCGGGTCTTTCCACAGGTGGACACGGTGACGCGCACCATCGAGGTGCACGCCGCGGTGCGCGACCCGCGCGGCATCCTCAAGCCGGAGATGTTCGCGAGCGCCGAGCTGTTCGGCGTGCCGGATGGGGTGGTGACCACGGTGCCGGCCGGGGCGGTGCAGGCCTTCCAGGGCGACACGGTGGTGATCGAGGCGCAGCCGCGCGGCGAAGGAATGCACCTGGCGGTGGTGCCGGTGCGGGTGGGGCGCCGGACCGCCACGCTGGCCGAGATCCTCCAGGGAATCGATACCGGGCGCACCGTCATCGTGGGCGGGGCGGCGGTGGCGAAGGCCGAGATCCTCAAGCGCCGCGGCGGGGGCTGAGCATGCGGCGCCTCATCGAGTTCTCGCTCCGCAACCGGCTGTTTGTCATTGGCGGGGTGCTGACGATCGTCGGCTTCGGTCTGTTCGCGCTCATGCGCGTCCCGTTCGACGCCTTCCCCGACCTGACCGGGACGAGGGTCGAGGTGATCACCGTCGCCCCGGGGATGGCGCCCGAGGACGTGGAGCGCCTCGTGACCTATCCGCTGGAGTCCTCGCTGATGGGGATCCAGGGGGCCAACGAAGTGCGATCGGTCTCGAAGTTCGGGCTGTCGCTCATCACGGTCCCGTTCCCCGACAAGATGGACATCTACTTCGCGCGGACGCTGGTGCAGCAGCGCCTCAACGACGCGAAGGGATCGCTGCCGGCCGGGGTCGAACCGACGCTGGGGCCGGTGTCGACCCCCATGGGGGAGCTGTACCAGTACGTCATCACGAGCGACTCCCTCACCCTGACCGAGCTCAAGACGCTGCAGGAATACACCATCCGGCCCCGCCTGCGCACCGTTCCCGGCGTGTCGGAGGTGAACACGTGGGGCGGCTTCACCGAGCAGGTGCAGGTGGAGGTCGACCCGACGCGCCTCGCCGCGCGGCGCCTGACGATCGATGACGTGCATCGCGCGCTCGCCGACAACAACCTGTCGTTCGGCGGTTCGTACCTCGAGACGGGGGGCGAGCGCTACACGCTCCGCGGACTGGGACGCATCGAGCGCGCCCGCGACGTGGAACAGGTGGTCATCAGCTCCACCGACGGGATCCCGGTGCGGGTGGCAGACGTGGCCCGGGTGAGGATCGGCGCCCTCCCGCGGCAGGGTGCGGTCACGCACGACGGCACGGGAGAGGTGGTGAGCGGGATGGTGCTGAAGCTCAAGGGGGCCGACTCGCGCCGCGTGATCAAGGCGGTGCGCGAGCGCATGGACGAGATCCGCGCCGCCATCCCGGCGCACGTCCAGATCACCCCGTTCTACGACCAGACCGACCTGGTGAGCCGCACGACACGCACGCTCACCAAGAACCTCATCGAGGGTGGGCTCCTCGTCATCGCGGTCCTCTTTCTCTTCCTGCGCAACGTGCGCGCGTCGCTCATCGTGGCGTCGGTCATCCCGCTGTCGATGCTCATCGCCTTCGGCGGGATGTACTTCTTCGGGTACTCGGCCAATCTGATGAGCCTCGGGGCGCTCGACTTCGGCCTCATCGTCGATGCGTCGGTGGTGATGGTCGAGAACTTCGTGCGGCGCCTCGAACACGGGAAGGAGAGCGAGCGCCTCGCCCTCTTCCGCTCGGCGGCCCTCGAGGTCGGGCGCCCGATCCTGTTCGGCATCGCGATCATCGTCGCCGTGTACATCCCGATCTTCACGCTCGACGGGATGGAAGGGCGCATGTTCAAGCCGATGGCGTTCACCGTCGTCACGGCGGTCCTCGGATCGCTCCTGCTCGCGCTCACCTACGTCCCGTCGATCAGCGGATGGCTCCTCCACCATCACGTGGAGAAGCCGAGCCCCTTCTTCGAGAAGCTCAACCGCAATTACGCCCGCGCGTTGGAGTGGACCCTGGCCCGCGGATTCAGGGTCGTCGGCGTCTCGGCGGTATTCGTGGTCGTGGCGGTCTCCTCGTTAGGCTGGATCGGGACCGAGTTCATGCCCAAGCTCAACGAGGGGTCGATCCTGATCACGACCCGCCGCCTCCCGTCCATCTCGCTCGAGGAGGCCACCAGGCTGTCGCTCCAGGCCGAACAGATCATCAAGAGGTTCCCCGAAGTGGTGACCGTGGTGACCAAGGAGGGACGCCCCGACCTGGCCACCGAGGCGATGGGACTCTTCGAGGGCGACATGTACGTCATCCTCAAGCCGCAGGACGAGTGGACCTCGGCGAAGACGCAGGAAGGACTGGTCACCGTCTTCGACGCGGCGCTCGCCGTGATCCCCGGACTCGAGATCTCGTTCACCCAACCGCTGGCCATGCGGCTCGACGAGGCCGAGAGCGGGATCAAGACCGACCTCGGCATCAAGGTTATCAGCAACGACATCGAGCGGAACCAGGCGCTGGCCGCCCAGATGCTGCAGATCATCAGCACCGTCCCAGGGAACGCCGACGCCGCCGTCGAGGTCAGCGAAGGATCGGGACAGATCGCCATTCGCATCCGGCGTGACGTGCTGGCGCAATACGGGCTGTCGGTCGCCGACGTACAACGCCCGCTCGAGCTGGCCATGGGGTCGCACGTGGCCAGCGAGCTGGTCGACGGCCCCAGACGCATCGGCCTCGTCGTGCGCTATCCCGACGCACACCGCGACGACATCTCGGCGCTCGCCCAGCTGACGATCCGCACCCCGTCGGGGGCGATGGTCCCGCTCACCGCGGTCGCCGAGCTCGTCTCCACCACCGGCCCGGAGCTCATCGGGCACGAGGACGGGCAGCGGAGGGCGCTGGTGCTCAGCAACGTACGCGGGCGCGACCTGGGGAGCTTCGTGCAGGAAGTGCGCGCGCGCATCGCCCGCGAGGTGCAACTCCCGCCCGGCACCTTCCTCGAGTGGGGCGGGCAGTACGAGAACCAGCAGCGCGCGATGGGGCGGCTGGCGCTCGTCGTGCCGGCGGCGCTCCTGCTCATCTATCTCCTCCTCTTCGCGTCGTTCCGCTCCATCACGCAGTCGTTCCTCGTGCTCACCAACGTCCCCTTCGCGCTGGTGGGCGGAATCGCCATGCTCTGGCTGCGCGGGTTGAACCTCAACCTCTCGGCGAGCATCGGTTTCATCGCGCTGTTCGGCATCGCGGTGCTCAATGGCGTGGTGCTCGTCACGCATATGAACGCGCTGCGCGCGGGCGGCCTCCCGCTCGACCTGTCGGTGCGGCACGGCGCCGCCGACCGGCTGCGCCCGGTGCTGATGACCGCGCTGGTGGCGAGCCTGGGCTTCGTCCCGATGGCGCTCTCCCACAGCCCCGGGAGCGAGGTGCAGCGCCCCCTCGCCAGCGTGGTCATCGGCGGCCTCATCACCAGCACCATCCTCACCCTGTTCGTCCTCCCGACGCTGTACCTGGCGCTGGAAAAGTGGCGCGTGCGACGCCGGGCCGAGGAAGAGGCGGGGTGGAGCGAGCCGGCGGTGTCGCAATTGCCGGGGACCGCCACCGGCGAGTACAGCGTCTAGCCACCGGCCAGCGACTCGTGTGGCCGACGCCGCGCGCGGTCGGACCACTCTACACCTCGGGCGCCTCCTTCAAGGGGCGCCCGAGGTCGTTTCGACGCCGGCAGACGCTACATTACGGGGCGTCGCCGGCGGATCGCGGTCGCCCGCCGGAGCAGACCTCACCGCGCCGCCATCGAGCCCGCCATGACCTCCCCCCTCACGACCTTCACCGAGGACGAAGTCCTCTTCCGTGACGCCGTCGCCGCCTTCGCCCACGAGGAAGTCCGTCCGCTCGTGGGCGAGATGGAGCGCAACGGCAAGATCGACCCCTCCCTGATCGCCAAGGTGTTCGAGCTCGGGCTCATGGGGATCGAGGTCGACGAGGCGCATGGCGGGGCCGGAGGGTCGCTCATGATGGTGGCGCTCGCCGTCGAGGAGCTCAGCAAGGTCGACGCGTCGGCCGCCATCCTCGTCGATGTCCAGAACACCCTCGTCGAATATCCGCTGCGTACCTACGCCAGCGACGCGCAAAAGGCGAAGTACCTGACCAGGCTCACCTCGGGAACGGTCGGCTCGTATGCCCTCTCGGAAGCCGGCTCCGGCTCCGATGCCTTCGCCCTCGCCGCTCGTGCCGAGCGTGACGGCGGCGACTGGGTGCTCAACGGGCGCAAGCTGTGGATCACGAACGGCGCCGAGGCCGGGGTCTACATCGTCTTCGCCAACGCCAACCCCTCCGCCGGCTACAAGGGGATCACGGCATTCATCGTCGAGCGCGACTTTTCCGGCTTCGCGGTCGGCAAGAAGGAGGACAAGCTCGGAATCCGTGCGTCCAGCACCGTCGAGCTCCTTCTCGACAACTGCCGCGTCCCCGGCGCGAACGTCCTTGGCCAGGTGGGGCAGGGATACAAGATCGCCATCGATACCCTAAACGTCGGTCGCGTGGGGATCGGGGCACAGATGATCGGCGTGGCGCAGGGGGCGCTCGGGGTCGCCACCGCCTACCTCAAGGAGCGCAGGCAATTCGGGAAGGCGCTGGCGGAGTTCCAGGGGATCCAGTTCCAGGTGGCGCAGGCGGCCACCGAGGTGGAAGCGGCTCGCCTGATGGTGTACAACGCCGCGCGCCTCAAGGACGCGGGACACGACATCGCGCGCGAGGGGGCGATGGCCAAGCTCCTCTCCTCGCAGGTGTGCGAGCGCACGACCTCGCTCTGCGTCGAACTCCTCGGCGGCTACGGGTATACCAAGGACTATCCGGTCGAGAAGTTCTACCGGGACGCCAAGATCGGGACGATCTACGAGGGGACGTCGAACATGCAGCTGCACACCATCGCGAAGGCCGTCCTGAAGTAGCGCCCATCCTCCGTCCCCATCCGCCGCATGCGCCGCATCCTCCTCGGACTCTCGCTCCTCCTTGCCACCCCGGTGTCGGCCCAGGTGACCGCGGCCGAGTATGCCGCGCGCCGCGGCGCGCTGGCCAAGGTGCTGGGCGAGGGGGTCTTCGTCACCCGCGGCGCGACGGCACCGGTGCTGGACTACCTGTCGTTCTTCCAGCTCCCCGGCTTCGAGTACCTCACCGGCTATCGGGAGGCCGACGCGAGCCTGCTCATGACCAGCACGGGCGGCGAGGTGCGCTGGACGCTGTTCGTGCAGGGGAAGAATCCTGCGCAGGAGGTGTGGAGCGGGCGGCGATACGGTGCGCGCGTTGCAAGCGAGCTGACCGGGATCCCGGCGCGCGATGCGCGGGAGTTCGACACGGCGCTCGATTCGGCGCTCGCCGGCAAGCCGACGATGCACGTCCTCGCCAACCTCTCCGAGGGGGGCGACACGCTGAACGGCGACGAGCGCTTCGTGCAGGCGCTCCGCGCGCGCCATCCGGGGGTCGCGATCGCCAGCGCCAACGCGGCGGTGGCGCGGCTGCGCGGCACCAAGAGCGCGGCCGAACTGGAGCTGATCCGGAAGGCGGTCGCCGTCTCGATGGACGCGCATCGCGAGGCGATGCTGGCGGTGGAGCCGGGGATGAACGAGTTCGAGATCCAGGCGCTGGTGGAGTACATGTTCCGGCGCAATGGCGCCGATCGCCCGGCCTATGCCTCGATCGTCGGCTCGGGAGAGAACTCCACGACGCTCCACTACAACAAGGACGACCGCTTCGTGAAGGCGGGGGACGTCGTGGTGATGGACGTCGGCGCGCAGTACCGCGGCTACGCGGCCGACATCACGCGCTCGTTCCCGGTGAGCGGGACCTTCACCCCCGAGCAGCGGGCCGTCTACCGGGTGGTGCGCGACGCGCAGGCGGCGGCCGAGCGCAATGCGACGCTCGGCGCCCCGGCGCGCGCCATGAGCGACTCGGCGCGCGCGGTGATCGCCGCCGGCCTGGCCCGCCTCGGCCTCATCGAGTCGCCCACGGCGACGTACGATTGCGGGACGCCCGAGCAGCCGCGCCAGTGCTCGCAGGTGCAACTCTATTACATGCACGGCCTCGGGCATGGCATCGGCCTCGAGGTGCACGATCCCGACCAGTACTACTTCACCGGGATCATCGCCCCGGGGAGCGCCTTCACCATCGAGCCCGGGATCTACGTCCGCGGCAACCTTCTCGACCTCCTCCCCCGGACGGCGCGCAACGCGCAGCTGGCGGCGAAGGTCGGCGACGCGGTGCGACGGTACGCCGACGTCGGCATCCGCATCGAGGATGACTACGTCGTCACCGAAGAGGGAGTGGAGTGGATCAGCTGCGGGCTCCCGCGCGAGGCCGACGAGATCGAGGCGTTGATGCGCGGGGACTATCGGGGCGCCCCGCCGCGCGACGCCGGCAAGGTGGACTGGTACAAGGGGGACGGCACGCGCCCCGCGCCGCGCTACCAGCGCCCGTCGTCCTGCGTGAAGATGTAGCGCCCCGCAACGCCGGGGGCGGCGCGTGCGGCGCGAACGCCGATCCCCCCATCCCTCCACCCGGTGACCATGGTGAGGTACACACTCCTGCTCCTGCTCGCCTGCGCCCACTCCCTCGCGGCCCAGGCTCGGCGCCCCATGTCGTGGGACGACTTCGCGCGCTTGCGGGCGGTCTCCGACGCGCAGCTCGCCCCCGACGGGCGCCAGGTGCTGTACACGGTGCGCACCACGGACGTCGACGCCAACCGGCGGATCCCGGCCACCTACCTCATCGCCACGGCGGGAGGCGCCCCGCGCCGCTGGCCCAACGATTCGGTGCAGGCCACCGAGGCCCGGTGGTCTCCCGACGGGAGCCGGGTGGCCTACACGGCGCAGGGACAGCTCTGGATCGCCAACGTCGACGGCTCGGGGGTGCGGCGCCTCACCTCGTTGCACGGCGGCGCCAGCGGACCGGTGTGGGCTCCCACCGGGGACCGCATCGCCTTCACCTCGAGCGTCTACCCCGACTGCGCCGACGACGCCTGCAACGCGGCGCGCGCCAGGGCGCGCGAGGAGAGCAAGGTCAAGGCGCACATCGCCGACCAGCTGCTCTACCGGCACTGGACGTCGTGGGACGAGGGGATGCGCTCGCACCTGTGGGTGGTTGCCCCTGACGGCAGCGGGCTGCGCGACCTGACCGCCGGCGCGCGCTACGACGTCCCGGTCCCGCCCTTCGGCGGGAGCGAGGGGTACAGCTTCTCGCCGGATGGGCGCGAGGTGGCCTACACGGCCAAGGACGCGGGGCGCGAGGAGGCGTGGTCGACCGACGTCAACGTGTACACGGTGCCGGTGCAAGGCGGGGCGCCGACGGTCATCACCGCCGCCAACCGGGGCGCCGACCAGAACCCGGTCTACTCCCCCGACGGTCGCTTCATCGCCTATGCCGCGCAGCAGCGGGCCGGCTTCGAGTCCGACCGCTGGCGGCTGATGCTCTTCGACCGGCGCGCCCGCGCCGCGCGCGAAGTGGCCCCGGCGTGGGATCGCAACGCGGAGTCGTACTTCTTCCGCCCCGACGGGAGCAGCCTGTACGTGGGCACCGGCGACCAGGGGCGCGACAAGTTGTTCCGCATCGCCCTTGCCCCTGACGGAAGCGCGGCCGCCCCTCCGCACGCGGAGATCACCGCCCACAACAACGTCGGCTTCACCCTGTCGCGCGACGGGCGCACGCTGGCGTGGGTGCGGGATGCGGTCCACCGTCCCGCCGAGGTGTACGTGCGCACCGAGATTCCCGGGACGCGCGAGCCGGTGGGGACGGAGCGGCAGCTCACCACCGAGAACGACGCCGCGCTCGCCGCCCTCTCGCTCCCGCCGGCCGAGGACTTCTGGTTCCGGGGGGCGCGCGGCGACTCGGTCCACGGCTTCATCGTCAAGCCGCCCAACTTCGACCCGGCGCGGAAGTACCCGGTCGTCTTCCTGATCCACGGCGGGCCGCAGGGGGCGTGGCTCGACAACTGGGGGGGGCGCTGGAACTTCCAGCTGTTCGGCTCGATCGGCGCGGCGGTCATCGCCATCAATCCCCGCGGCTCCACCGGCTACGGCCAGGCCTTCGTCGACGGCGTCAGCCGCGACTGGGGAGGCAAGGTGTACGAGGACCTGATGCAGGGGCTCGACGCCGCGCTGGCGCGCAACCCGTGGATGGATGGCTCCCGCGTTGCGGCTGCCGGCGGGTCGTTCGGCGGCTACATGGTCAACTGGATCGCCGGCCACACCGACCGCTTCAAGGCCCTCGTCTCGCACGCCGGGATCTTCAACCTCGAGAACATGTACGGCGCCACCGAGGAGCTCTGGTTCACGGAGTGGGAAATGGGGGGCCCCTTCTGGCAGAAGAAGGCCATGGACGAGCAGTACCGGCGCTGGTCACCGCACCTCTCGGCGCAGCACTTCAAGACCCCGATGCTCGTGCTGCATGGCGAGCAGGATTTCCGGGTGCCGTACTACGAGGGGGTCGCCCTCTTCTCCGCCCTGCAGCGCCAGGGCGTCCCGTCGCGCCTCGTGCTCTATCCCGACGAGGGGCACTGGATCCTCAAGCCGCAGAACTCGCGCCTCTGGTATGGCGAGGTCCTGCAGTGGATCAGCAAGTACGTGACGCCGAAGGTCACCAGCTGACGGAAGGGGGGGCACACGCGCGCGTGGGGCGGCCGGCCGGCCGCCCCACGCGCGTCTCACGCCGGGCAGGGCCGGCGACGCGCCGATGCCCGGCTGCCCGTCACTTGTCGACCGCCCCCGTCATGATCCCGCGCCGAATGCGCCGGGCCTTGCCCGACGCGGCCGGGTCGAAGATGATCCGCTGCGACGTGGTGACCTCCATCCGCACCGTCAGGGTCAACGTCACGTCCCGACCGTCACGACGCACCTTGATCGGGATCGACTGCCCTTCCGCGCGTCCATAGCGCGCCCGGAATCGCGGCCCGAAGCCGTCCGTCACCGGGATGTCGCCGATGCTCACCAGTTCGTCGCCCGTCTGCACGCCGGCCTGCGCCGCCGCCCCGTCGCGCGTGAGCTCGGTCACCACCACGCGCCCCGCCGAATCCAGCGCCGTGAAGACGCCGATCCGCGGCTCGCGCAACGTGTCCACCTTGAGCCTGAGCCCCGCCAGCGGCAACAGGGTCGCCCACGGAAACGGCTCGCGCCCGTCGATGTAGCGGGCTTCGAGGTCGGCCACGCTCCTCCCCTTCGCGGCGCGCGCCACCGCCCCCCACCAGTCCTGTGCCGTGAAGCCGCGCCCCGCCTTGTAGGACTTCCGGTAGACCTCGCGCATCACGTCGTCGAGGCCGGCCGTGTTGTCGCTGGCATCGCGGATGAAGACGTCGAGCATGAAGCCGGCCAGCGACCCCTTGGGATAGTACAGGTACCCGGTGCCGTCCTTGGGATGGATCCACGTGGACAGCGAGGCGTCCTCCAGCGCCACCGGCGGCGCCTCCTGCACCTCCCCGATCTTCCCGCTGGTGAGCGCCAGGAAGCCGGACGAATCGATCACCCCGCCTCGCACCAGCGCCAGGTCGGCGTAGTAGTCGGTGATCCCCTCGCTCACCCAGAGCCAGGGGGTCGGCATCGCGCGGTCGTATCGATACGGCACCATCTCGGCCGGGCGCATCCGCTTGACGTTCCACAAGTGGAAGATCTCGTGCGCCGTGACGCTCGGGAGCGCCGTGTTGCCGATGATGAAGGGCGAGTAGATCCCGAGGTGCGAATTGGCGTGCTCGAGCGCGCTGTAACCCGCCGACGACGAGTCGAAGACCGCGAGGATCGCGTAGGTGTCGTACGGCGCCTCGCCGAAGACGTCGATCATCGGCGGGAACATGCGCTGCACCTGCTCCCAGAAGGTGCGCCGGCCCTCGCCGGCGAGCGCCCGCTCGGGATACGACGCCACGCGCACCCACTTGCCTTGCACCTGCTGGGAATCCACGTCGAAGGCCCCGACGAAGAAGGGCATGTCCACGAGGTCGTGGTAGTCGCGCGCCGAGAAGGTGCGGGGGCCGGCCGACGGCATCCCGGTCGCCACCCTCCACCCCGGCTCGGTGACGACCGTCACCGTGGCCCCGAAGCCGGTGTCGCGCCCCTCGGGATAGGGAAAGAGGTTCGTCCCGTTGAAGAAGGCGAAGTCGTCCCGCGCCCACGCCATCGCGTTGTCGAGCGAGTCCGCGGCGAAGTCGAAACGAACGGCGATGTCGCGTGCGCCGCCAGGCGCAATGCGCCACGTGTCGTAATCCGCCTTGTCCCAGTGCAGCGGCTTCCCGTCGCCGGTGGCGCCGAACGACGAGACGTTGCGGGCAAAGTACGAGAGCTCGTAGGCCCCGGGGGTCCAGGCCGGGAACGACAGGAGCACCGGGTCGCGCCCCCTGGCCGAGAACCTCACCGTCACCGCCAGCGAGCGCGTCGCCGCCGTCGCCCGCGTGAAGGTCACCTCGTAGCGCAGGTCGGAGACCGGGGCAGACACCTCGGCGCCCCGGGGGGTGCCGCGCTGGGCCACGACGGGAGAGGTGATCCCGAGGGCGAGCGGGACGAGGAGAGCGTGGCACAACGAGCGCAGGGGCGGGCGCATATGCGGGGCGATTGGTGAAGCGCGGAAAGGTAATACCCCCGGATCCGCCCGGACGGCGGCGAAGGGGCCGCCCTTCCCACCGCGCCGAACCAGCCGCGCCGAACCAGCCGCGCGCGGCGCATGTGCAAGTTCCGCGACCGCCGGCGTCTCCACGGCAGGGCGCCACCCTCGGCCGGCGCCAATCACGCCACGAACCACCCAACACGGAGACGTACCATGTCCCGCCGCCTCCCTCTCCCCCGTCCCGTCCTCCTCGCGCTCGCGCTGCTCGCCACCTCCTGCGGAGGCGAGGGGCGCCCCGCCGTGGCGACGTCGGACGCGCCGTTCGTCGCGGGGCCGGGCGCATCGGCCGCCCCCCCACTGGAGGCGCCGGTCGAGCTGTCCCAGGCCGACGCCGCCGCGCGCGGCAAGGCGATCGTCGCCTCCCCTCTGCCGCCCCCCTTCGCACGCGAGCGGCGGGAGCCGCCCACCGATGCCGCGATACGGCAGGGAGACACGTCGGCCGCGTCGATGGTGATCCGCAACGGCGTGGCCTCGGTCCGGGTGGACTCTCTCGAGCCGGCCATCGCCGCGGTGCAGCGCATCGCCTCATCGTTAGGCGGCTGGGTGGGGAACACGACGCTCTCGGCGGGCGAGCACGAGGTGCGCAGCGCCACGATCGAGCTCAAGGTCCCGGCGCCGCGCTTCGACGAGGCGCTCGCCGGCCTCCGCCCCATCGGGAAGGTGGAGACGGTCACCAGCACCGCCGAGGATGTCGGCGAGCAGTATGTCGACCTCTCGGCGCGCGTCGCCAACAGCCGCCGTCTCGAGGAGCGCCTCGTCGCCCTCCTCGCCACGCGCACCGGGAAGCTCGAGGACGTGCTCAACGTCGAGCGTGAACTGGCGCGGGTGCGCGAGGAGATCGAGCGCGTCGAGGGGCGCCTGCGGTACCTGCGGGCGCGCGTCGCGACGAGCACCCTGGTGGTGACCGTCCACGAGCCCCTCCCGCTGGTGAGCTCCACCCCCGGCGAGAGCGTGATCGGCGAGGCCTTCCGGGAGGCGTGGCGCAACTTCGTGCGGTTCATCGCGGGAGGCATCGCCTCGTTGGGAACGCTGGTTCCGGTCGGTGCCCTCCTGTGGCTCGCGGCGGCCGCCTGGCGGCGCTACCGGCATCGCCCACGCCGCCAGGCGGCGACCCCGCAGGGGTGACTCGACGGCGCGACCGTCACCCCCCAGCTTAGAGGGCCTCGCACTGATGGTCGCGGGCGCACCCCGCCCCCTCCGCTTTCCTCCGACTCTCCACCATGGCCACCACGGCACCCGCAGGCGAGCCCCTCGCCACCGACATCGACGCCCCGGACGAGAACGGGCACCGCCCCTTCATCCCGCCGTCGCAGTCCCCGGTCGAGCTCACCGTCGGCGCGATCATCCTGGGGTGCATCCTCGGGCTGGTCTTCGCCGCGTCGTCGGTCTACCTCGCGCTCAAGGTGGGGCTCACCGTCAGCGCCTCCATCCCCATCGCCGTCCTCTCGATCACCATCTTCCGCTACGTGCAGAAGGCGTTCGGGTGGGAGTCGTCGATCCTCCAGAACAACATCGTGCAGACCACCGGCTCGGCCGGTGAGTCGATCGCCGCGGGGGTCGTCTTCACGCTGCCGGCGATCCTCCTGATGGGCTACAACCTCCCCTGGACCAACGTGGCGGCGATCGCCCTCGTCGGGGCGTTGTTAGGCATCCTCTTCACCATCCCCATCCGGCGCTCGCTCATCGTCAAGGAGCACCACAACCTCAAGTACCCCGAGGGGACGGCCTGCGCCGAGGTCCTCATCTCGGGCGAGAAGGGGGGCATCCAGGCCAGGACGGTCTTCCAGGGGTTCGGGCTGGGGGCGCTCTACAAGTTCCTCAACGCGGGGATGAGGTTGTGGGCCGAGGTGCCGCGGAAGGCGTTCGAACGCCTGCGCCCCGACGGCGCCCGCGAGCTCTTCGGCGAGATCCGCGCCGAGATCTCGCCCGAGCTCACGGGGGTCGGCTTCATCATCGGTCCGCGCATCGCCGGCTACCTCTTCGCCGGCGGGATGCTCTCCTACTTCGTCCTCATCCCCGCCATCAAGCTCTTCGGGATGAGCGCGACCGAGAAGATCCTCCCCTACGACACGCAGCTCATCCGCGACATGGATGCGACGGCGGTCCGCGGGAACTACATCTTCTTCATCGGTGCCGGCGCCGTCACCATGGCCGGCATCATCTCGCTGGTGCGCTCGTTCCCCACCATCTGGTCGGCGCTCACCGCCGGACTCGGGAGCATGAAGGGGCTGTCGGCATCGGCCGGCGTGCGCCGCACCGAGCAGGACCTCCCGATGTCGTACGTCATCGGCGGGTGCATCGTGCTCATCGCCGCCATGGTCCTCCTGCCACAGATCGGGATCAACCTGTTCGGGGCGATCCTCGCCGTCATCTTCGGCTTCCTGTTCGCCACCGTCTCGAGCCGCGTTGCCGGGCAGATCGGGGCCAGCTCGAACCCCATCTCGGGGATGACCGTCGCCACCGTCCTCATGACCGCCCTCTTGTTCCTGGCGGTGGGGTGGACCGGGATCGAGCATCGCGTCCTCGCGCTCTCCATCGGCGGCGTCGTGTGTGTCTCGGCCGCCGTCGCCGCCGCCACGTCGCAGGACCTCAAGACGGGATATCTCGTGGGAGCAACGCCCAAGCGGCAGCAGATCGGCCTGGTCTTCGGCGCGGTCACCTCGGCGATCCTCGTCGGCGGAATCATCCACTTCCTCAACGACGCCAAGACCACCATCGTGGCACGGTCGTTCCCCGGCGTCGACGTGCGCGACGTCGAGGCGTCCCCCATGAAGGGGCCCGACGGCAAGGCGTATCGCATCGGGCACCTGTACGAGCAGACGGGGAGCGCGCCGGCCGGGAAGTACCTGATCGACGACGCCGGCGCCATCGCCTTCCTCATCGACCCGGGGATCGGTGGGCGCGAGACCAGGGGAGCCGACGGGCGCGAGGTCGAGAAGCTCGACTCGCCCAAGTCGCAGATCATGTCGCTCGTGGTCGACGGCATCCTCACGCAGAAGCTGCCGTGGGGGCTCATCATGATCGGCGTCTTCCTCGCCGTGGCGTTGGAGATCCTCGGCCTTCCGTCGCTCCCGATCGCGGTGGGGGCGTACCTCCCGATCTCGACCTCCGCGACGATGTTCATGGGGGGGATCGTCCGCTGGCTCATCGACCGCAAGCTGGCCCCCGAGGAGCGCGAGGGGCCGGAGGCCGACAGCGGCCCCGGCGTCCTCTTCTCGTCGGGGCTCATCGCCGGCGGAGCGATCATGGGGGTGTTCCTCGCCGCGCTCGCCGCCCGCCGCCTGGACGGGGCGTTCAACCTGAAGGAGGCGATGGGGGCGTTAGGCGAGAACTCGCTGTTCGCCATGGTCATGTACGTGGCCCTGGTGGCCGTCCCGCTGTACCTCGTGGCGCGGCGCCGTCAGCCCTGACCGTCACCGGGGCGCGGGGCTGGCGGCAGCGGCCGGCCTCGCGCTCCCCCTCCTCGCCACCTCGCTCTGCCTGCTGGCCCCCCACGCCGGCGCGCAGCCCCCCGACCTCATCGTCACCAACGCCCGCATCTACACGGTCGACCAGAACCGCCCCGTCGTCGATGCGATGGCCATCCGCGACGGCCGCATCGTCGCCACCGGCCCGGCACTCCTGATCACCGCGATGAAGGGGGCGAACACCCAGGTGCTCGACCTCGAGGGGAAGACCGTGATCCCCGGGATGATCGACGCCCATGTGCACCTGATGGGGTTGGGGGAGGGGCTGCGCACCGTGGACCTGCGAGGCTCCACGTCGTACGACGAGGTGATCGCGCGCGTCGTCGAGCGCGCGAAGACCACCCCTCCCGGGCAGTGGATCCTGGGGCGTGCCTGGGACCAGAACGACTGGGCCGACACGCGCTTCCCCACGCACGAGAAGCTCTCGGCCGCGGTGCCGAACCACCCGGTCTTCCTGGTGCGCGTCGACGGTCATGCGACACTCGCCAATGCCGCCGCGATGAAGGCGGCGGGGCTCACCGCCGCCGCCAAGGACCCCTTTGGCGGGCAGATCGTGCGCGACGCGCGCAACAGCCCCACCGGGGTTCTCGTGGATCGCGCGCAGGGACTCGTGGCGCGCGCCATCCCCGACGCGAGCCGGGACGAGCTGCGCGCCGCCGCCATCGCGGCGACGCAGGAGATGAACCGCTGGGGACTCACCAGCGTGCACGACGCCGGGGTCGGGCGCGAGGCGATCGACGTCTACGAGGAAGTGGCGCGCGAGGGCAAGTTCTCGGTCCGCGACTACGTCATGATCGCCAACGACGACAGCACCATTGCCCACTACCTGCGCCGTGGCCCGCAGGCCAACCTGTACGAGGGGCGACTCTGGATCAAGGCGATCAAGATCAGCGCCGACGGCGCGTTAGGCTCGCGCGGGGCGGCGCTCCTCGAGCCGTACAGCGACGACCCCAGGAACTCCGGCCTCGCGCTCGTCCCCCCGGGGCGGGTGAAGCAGGTCAGCACGCTGGCGCTGCGCAACGGCTTCCAGGTCAACGTGCACGCCATCGGCGACCGCGCCAACCGCACCGTGCTCGACGAGTTCGAGGCCGCGCTGAAGGAGGTCCCCACGCCCGACCATCGCTTCCGCGTCGAGCACGCCCAGATCATCCACCCCGACGACATCCCGCGCTTCGCCCTGCTGGGGGTCATCCCCTCGATGCAGGCCAGCCACCAGACGAGCGACATGTACTGGGCGGGGAACCGCCTGGGGCAGCAGCGCCTGCTGGGCGCCTACGCCTGGCGGTCGCTGCTCAATTCCGGCGTCGTCATTCCCAACGGGAGCGACCTCCCGGTGGAGAAGACGAACCCGCTGATTTCCTTCCACGCCGCCATCTCGCGGCAGGACGACAACAACTGGCCGGCGGGCGGGTGGTTTCCCGAGCAGCGGATGACGCGCGAGGAAGCCCTGAAGTCGATGACGATCTGGGCGGCGTGGTCGGCGTTCATGGAGAAGGAGGTGGGGTCGCTGGAAGCCGGCAAGTACGCCGACTTCGTCGTCCTCGACCAGGACATCATGCGCGTCCCCCCCGAGCTCGTGCTGCAGACCAGGGTCCTCTCGACCTGGCTGGGCGGGAAGCCGGTCTATCGTCATGACACGGCCGTGGCCCACGACTGACGTCCCGTCCATGCCCTCCCGCCAGCTGCAGTCCGGGGCCGCGCGTCTCAAGCCGGCAATCCTCATTCGCGCCGCCCTCCTCCTGGGGGTCCTCTTCTTCGGCGCGGTGACCTGGTTCATCCGGCGTTCCGGCGGCGTCCCCCCCTTCGACCCCGCCAACGCGACCACGCTGCTCTGGGTGGCCCGCGGTGTCTGGGGGTTCTCCATGGCCACCTGCCTCGTCCTGTTCGGGCTGTTGCGCCACAGCCGCAACGCGGCGCGCGCGCGATCGCTCTCCATCGTTGGCTGGGCATCGGGCGAGCTGGTGGCCATGATGGGCGGGGTGGTCTGGTACCTCACGGGGAACTCCCAGTGGTACACGTTCGGGCTCGTGTACCTCGTCCTCACCTTCTTCGCCTTCCCCGCGCCGCGCGAGTGAGACCGGCACGCCCCACCATCTCGCGCGAACCGCATGCGCGGGCCGGGCGTTTGGAAGGCAACCGACGCGGAACCCGCCCCTCCCTGGGGAGTGCGGCGCGTTCCTTGCTGCGCACGTAGCCCTCTCGCCCCCCGTCGCCCGCCCATGCTCTCCGACTCGTCGATCGCATTCCTCAAGCGCCTCCTCGACACCCCCGGCCCCTCCGGCTTCGAGGGAGCGCCCGCCCGCGTCTGGCGAGACGAAGCGGCCCCCTTCGCCCGCGTCTCGGCCGACGTCACCGGGAACAGCCTGGCCGCGGTCGATCCCGCCCCCACCATCACCCCCGTCGAGCCGGTGACCATCATGCTGGCCGGCCACATCGACGAGATCGGGGTCATCGTGACGTGGGTGGATGAAGGAGGGCTGGTCTACATCGCGCCCATCGGCGGCTGGGACACCCAGGTGCTGGTGGGGCAGCGCATCCGCTTCGCCGGGCGCAATGGCGACGTCGTGGGCGTGATCGGGAAGAAGCCGATCCACCTCATGAAGCCCGACGAGCGCGAGAAGGTGACGAAGGTGGCCGACATGTGGGTCGACATCGGTGCCGCGTCGCGCGATGAGGCGCTGGCACTCGTCGACATCGGCGATGCCGGCGTCATCGACTCGCGCACGATCGACCTCCCCAACAACCGGATTGCCTCCCGCTCCATCGACAACCGGATCGGCGCCTTCGTGGTCCTCGAGGCGCTGCGCCGCTACGCGGAGCACCCGGGCAGCGCGCGGGTGGTGGCGGTGGCCACCGCGCAGGAGGAGATCGGGCTCCACGGCGGCGGCGCCCTGGTCGCGGCGCACCGGATCAACCCGGCCATGGCCATCGCGGTGGACGTCACCTTCGCGACCGATCACCCGGGCCCCGAAAAGAAGGAGGTCGGGGAGCACACGCTCGGCGGCGGGCCGGTCCTCACGCGCGGGTCCGTCAACTCGCCCGTCGTCTTTCGCCTGCTGCGCGACGCGGCCAAGCGCCGGGAGATTCCCTTCACCATCCACGCGGCGGGGCGCGATACCAGTACCGACGCCGACTTCATCCACCTTGCCCGCGAGGGCGTGGCGACGGCGCTCGTCTCGGTCCCGAACCGCTACATGCATTCGCCGAACGAGATGGTCTCGCTCGACGACCTCGACCGAACGGCGGAACTGATCGCGGAAGCCTGCCGCTCGGTGACGACGGAGACGGACTTCACCGCGCGCTAGGGAGCGGCCGTATCGCGGGTGGCGGCCCAGCGGCGCGTGCGTGCCCGCGGCCCGCCGCCCCCCTTCTCCCCGGTGGCGCGCGAGGCGCGGCCGGGGCATTTTGTATACAATCCACCCTTCACCCCGCGACCCGCATGCGCGCTCCCCGTCCCGCCCTCGCCCTCGTGCTCGGCGCCGCCTCCCTCGCGGTCCCTCCGCTTCACGCGCAGGGAAGGGGAGAACGCAATCCCCTCCCCCGTCCGCGCGCCGAGATCGTCGCCGCGATCGACTCCATCGCCAACGCCTTCCTGAAGGACGGGCGGGCCGCCGGCATGTCGATCGCCGTCGTGAAGGGACGCGACACCCTGGCGTTGAAGGGGTACGGCAAGGCCGACCTCGAGCTCGACGTCGCCACGCCGGCGCGCGCCGTCTACGAGATCGGCTCGGTGACCAAGCAGTTCACCGCCGCCGCCCTTCTCCAGCTGCAAGACGACGGGAAGCTCTCGCTCGACGACGAGCTCACCAGGTACCTCCCCGACTACCCCACGCAGGGGCACCGCGTCACCCTCCGACGCCTCCTGGACCACACGTCGGGAATCAAGGGCTATACCGAGCTCCCCGGCTTCGGCGCCATCATGACCCGCAAGCTCCCCAAGGACTCGCTCGTCGCCCTCTTCAAGAACGAGCCGTTCGACTTTGCGCCTGGCGAGGGAGAGGTCTACAACAACTCGGCGTACTTCCTGCTCGGGCTCGTGATCGAGAAGGTGGCGGGGAAGTCGTATGCCGACTACGTGAAGGAGGGGCTCTTCGCCCGGGCGGGGATGGCCGACTCGCGCTACTGCTCGGAGAGCGCCATCACCCCGCGCAAGGCACACGGCTACGACATGGGGCCCGGGGGGCTGCGCAACAAGGGATACATCGACCACACGTACCCGTACGCCGCCGGTTCACTCTGCTCGACCGTCGGCGACCTGGTGGCGTGGAACCGCGCCCTCCACGGCGGCAAGATCCTCTCGGAGCGGGCCTACCGCGAACTCCTCACGCCGGGAACGCTCAACGACGGGACCACGCTTCGCTACGCGAAAGGGCTCGCCCTCCACACCTTCGCCGGGCATCGCACCATCGAGCACGGCGGGGGAATCAACGGCTACCTCTCGTCCTCGGCGTATTTCCCCGACGAGGACGCCATCATCGTGGTCCTCATCAACACCGCCGGCCCCGTCTCGGCGGATGCGGTGACCGCGGCCCTTGCCACCGCCACCTTCGGCCCCGCCACGCGCCCTTCGCAACGCTACGCCGGCAACCTCGCCGAGCTGACGGGCACCTACGGTGGCGTGGGACGCGGCGCGCGGCTCGCCATCACGGTGACCGCCGACAGCGGCAAGCTCCGCGCGCTCTTTCCGCGCAACCAGTCGGCGGCCGAGCTGCGCTACATCGGCAACGACACGTGGGAGATCGAGGACACCCGCCTCACCTTCGAGCGCAAGGATGGCAAGGTGGCGCGGGTGCGGGCCGATCTCGTCTACGCCCCGGCGGGCCGCGGCCCGCCGGCCGCCGCCCGCCGGCTGACGGCTGCCTATCGGCCGGCGAGCGCGCCCTGGGCCCGTTCGGCGAGCGCGCGCTCGGCGGCCGATTGCACCTCGCGGTCGCGATCGCGCTGCAGCTGGCGGAGCGCCGCCTTCGCCGCGTGCGTCCCGGCCGCCCCCAGCGCCTGCACCGCCGCCAGGCGCAGCGCCAGCGATCGCCGCGCCAGGAGCCGCCCGGGCTGGGCCAGGCGCACCAACCGCTCGACGGCCTCGTCGGTGGGATTCGCGCCCAAGGCCTTCACCAGCGCATGCTGGACCTCGGGATCGGCCTCACGCTCCAGCGCCTGCACCAGCGCGGGGACGCCGCGCGGGTGGCGCGCGGCGGCGATGGCATGCGCCGCCTGGAGCCGCACCGCGGCGTTCGTGTCGGCCAGGAGCGGCGGCACGGCACTCATCCCCCGCGCGGTCCCGATCCGCGCCAGTGCCGCCACGGCGGAGCGCCGCACCCGCGCGTCGCTGTGGCCCAGCGCCCCGACCAGCACCGCCTCCGCCTCGCGGGACCCGAGTTCCCCCAGCAGCTCCACCGCATTGCGCACCACGTACCAGCGCGTGTCACCCATCAGGTGCATGAGGAGCGGTGCGGCTGACGGGCACCGCGCGATGGCATGACGGAGCGCGCGACGTTCCGAGGTGACGTTCGACGCGATCAGCTGCTCGACCAGCGCCTCGGCCCCCTCGCCTCCCGTTCGCACGAAGATCGACTCCAGCGCCGGCCGCAGCTCTCGCCGTACCGCCAGGAGCCGCGCGAGCCCGCGCATGGTCGAGGGGCTGGCGACGCGACGCACGTGAATCCCGAAGGCACGCTTCACGTCGGCGTCGGCGATCGCCGCCTCGCGCGTGACGACGCGATGCAACAGGTGCGTGACCGCCTCCCACTGGTCGACGCGCGCAAGGTCTTCGCACCGGCGCAGGAGCACATCCAGTGCTGCCGCCGCCTCGTCCGGCGTCACCCTTCCCTCGAGGCGCCGCAGCGCCGTGGTCACGGCGTCGGCGCTGCTCCGCGAAGCGAAGGCGGCCTCGGCAAGCTGCCGCTGGTCGCTGCCGCGGTCGATGCCGCTCTCGCCCCCGCGCTCGCCCCCGCGCTCGCCCCCGCGTGCGCCCTCGCGCTCGTCTCCGGCCACAATGGCGCGGTTCGGCCCCCGCTCCCTTCCGCGGTCGTCCCCCGACGCGCGCGGGGGCGGCGTCGGCTCGGCCACGATGGCGCGCGTCACGGCGATCGGCGTCGGCCGGCGCACGAAGCCGCCATGACCCAGCGTCACCGACACCGTCGTCAGGCGCAAGGCCAGCGTCCGGGCGTCGAAGTTCTGCCCGTCGTCCCCGGCCACTGGCGGCGTCGCCAGGACTCGCGCCACGCCGAGCAGGTCTGACGCCTTCACCGCCGGGGTGAACGCGAGCGCGCGCACGGAGTGCCCTGCCATGCGCGCCGCGAGTTCCTGAAGCCACAGCGCCGCGTCCTGGATGAACGGGTTCTCCGTGCCACTGGCCAGCGCGAGCCCGATGTCCGCTCGCGAGATCACGTGTCGCCCGGTGCGTCCCGCCGCGATCGCCGACCGCAACGCCTCCTTCTGCGCCCCGACCAGCGACGGGCGGTGCGTGAGCAGCCAGACGAGCCGGGCGACGTTGGCGACGAACGGGGACGGATGCGGCATGACGGATGGGATGGCGCTGGTCGGTGGAGATCTTCGCTGAGACTAGGACGCGCTCCCGGGGCGCGGCGAAACACAGTCTGGTCCCGTCGGGCATGCGCCCTTATCGTTCGCCGCACCCACTCCCAGCATTCGCACCACATGGCGCTCCACGCCTGGACGTCGGCGCGCTGCGTCGTCCCCCTCCCCGCAGGACATCGCTTCCCGATCGAGAAGTACGAGCGCCTGCGACGCCGCGTCATCGACGAAGGGCTCGTCCCGCCGTCGCACCTGCATGAACCGGAGCGGGTTGCGCGCGCCGACCTGCTCCGGGTGCATACCGCAGACTACGTCGACCGGATGATCGGGGGGGCGCTCACGGAGGCGGAGTTGCGGCGCATCGGCTTCCCCTGGTCCGCGGGGCTCGTGGAGCGGTCACTCCGCGCCGTCGGCGGGACGTGCGAGGCGGTCGCCTGTGCCCTGGACGAGGGGCTGGCCATCAACCTGGCCGGAGGAACACACCATGCCTTCCCCTCTCATGGCGAGGGGTTCTGCGTCTTCAACGACGTGGCGGTGGCCGTGCGGGGAGCCCTCGCCGCGGGACGAATCCGGCGCGCGGCGATCGTCGATCTCGATGTCCACCAGGGCAATGGGACCCACGCCATCTTCGCCGGCGATCCCCGTGTCTGCACCTTCAGCATGCACGGCGGCCGCAACTATCCGTTCCACAAGGTGAGCGGAACGCTCGACATCGAGCTGGAAGACGGCATGGGCGACGAGCGGTACCTGTCGTTGCTCGCCGAGGCCCTCCCCCGCGTCCTGGCCGGCTCGGCGCCCGATCTCGTGGTCTATCTCGCCGGGGCCGACCCCCACGAGGGCGATCGCCTCGGGCGACTGGCGCTCACGTTCGAGGGGCTCGCCCGGCGCGACCACATGGTCCTCCACGCGGCGCGTGAAGTCGGGATTCCCGTGGCCATCACCATCGCCGGCGGATACGGGCGCGATGTCGACACCACCGTCGAGGTGCACTGCCGCACCGTGCGCGTCGCCGCGGCCATGACCTGACGCACGGGGGGGCGGCACGCGGCGTCCGGGCCGCGCCCCCGGAGCGACCCGGCGCCGATCACGTTGCCGCTGCCGGCGCGGCGGGGCCGCTCACGGCTTCGTCATCCCGAAACCGGCCACGTGCACGTCGAGGTTGTGGTTCACGCGGATCCCGTACACCCCATCGGTCGACTCGAGCTTCCCGGGGCCGATGAGGTCGGCGCGCGGGAACGTCTCGACCGCCACGCCGTTGATCACGCACGAGACCCGGTCCGCATCCACCTTCCACGCGATCTCGTTCGTCGCCTTCCCCTGGGCATCGCCCTTGTGCAGCGCGTCGCTCGCCTTGCGATCGACCAGCGTGTGCACCTCGCTCCCGAAACGGTGCTTGATGGAGTACATCCCCGTCCCGAAGGCGACGCAGTACAGGTAGTTCTGGTCCTCGCCGTCGAGCTTCGTCCCCCCGATGAACAGCCCGTAGGCCTCGGGGTGCGCCGGCGAGCGCGTCTGCGTGAAGGTCGCGCGCACGGTGTAGCTCCCGCTCGCCACGTCCGCCGGGTTCCAGTACGTCGCCGCGGGCCCCGCCGTCACGTGCAACCCGCTCCCCATCGCGACGAACCTGGCGTCGCCGATCTTGCGCCCTTGCTTCTCCGCCTGGGGATCGATGCGTCCCGTCCACCCCTTCACCAGCACGCCGCCGTCCTGCACGAGCTTGTCGGGATCCCCGCCCTGCGCCATGGCAGGAACCGAGATGAGCACCACCAGCAAGCACCCGGAGCAAATCGACCGTCGCATGAGTCCTCCTCGCAGTTCGCCACGTCGGGCGGTGGATGTCGACCAAGACGATACCCCGCCCGTTGCGAGGGATCCAGCGGGCTCGGGCGTCCCGATCCCGCCCTCCCTATCTTTCCCGCATGCCGCTCCCCATCCCTGCCCCACGCGCCGAAGGGACCACCTCGACCACGTCGGCCCCGCTCTACTGGTGCACGTACGGAGCCGCGCCGTCCTCGCCACTCCTCGTCCTCCATGGCGGCCCCGGCGCGCACCACGACTACCTCCTTCCGCAAATGCTCGCCCTGGCCGAGCGGCACCAGCTGGTCTTCTACGACCAGCGCGGCGGTGGCCGATCCCGGACCGACGATCCCGCCGCCATCACCTGGCAGGTGCACGTCGATGACCTTGCCCACGTCGTGCGAGAGCTGGGCCTGGAGCCGCTGACGATCGTCGGCTATTCCTGGGGCGGGATGCTCGCCTTGCTCTACGCGCTGGAGGCGATGGAGCGCACCGACGTCACCCCGCCGCACCGCCTCGTCCTCATCGACCCCGCCCCCCTCTCGCGCCCGCACCGCGACGCCTTCGAGGCGGAGTTCTTGCGTCGACAGTCCGCCCCCGCCATCGCCCGGCTGCGCGAGGAGCTCGCCTCGTCGGGACTCAGGGAGCGCGCCCCCGCGGCCTATCGCCAGCGCCTCTTCGAGCTGGGGGTGGCCGGCTACTTCGCCGACCCGCTCCGCGCGCATGACCTCACCCCGTTCCGGGTCACCGGGCGCGTGCAACAGTCAGTTTGGGAAAGCCTCGGCGACTTCGACCTCATCCCCCGCCTGTCGGCGCTCCAGTGCCCCTCGCTCTTCGTGCATGGGTGGGCCGACCCGATCCCGGTCGAGTCGACCCTGGCTGCCGCGCGTGCCATGCGCGGGCGTTGCGTCGTCTTGGAAGCAAGCGGGCACGTCCCGTACGTGGAGCAACCGGACGCGCTCTTCGGCGCGATCGGGCAATTCCTTGGGGAGACCTCAGACGGCGCGGGGTAGGGCAATGACGCGGACCGACCAGAACGAGCAGCTGCACGTCACGACCGTCGAGATCGAGGGACGGCGCCTCAGCGTCTCCGTCGCCATCGAGTTCGACGGCGTCGAGCACATCGGCCACCTGTGGTACGCCGACGAGGAATGGGACGACGAGGAGGTGCGTGATCACGGCGCGATACCGGGACAGTCGCCGGAGGAGGTGCTGGCCCACGCTCGGCAGCTGTCGCAGGCCGAGCTGGCGCTGCGCTTCCAGCGCGCCCAGGCCGACAAGCGTCGCTTCCACGGACTGCGCCAGATCACCGAGGACGTCCTCTCGCGCATCCGCCACCTCAACGCGGTGGCGATCTCGATGCGGGCGGGACTCCTCGACCTGGAGGAGGCGGCGGCCGAGATCGACGAGACCGAGAAGCGCCTGCACGAGATGGTCGGCCAGCTGCGTCACTTCGCCGGCGTCGCCAGCTAGCGGGGGACGCCGCGCCGGGCGGCGGGTATATTGCGCGCATGCTCTCCCCGCGCGCCGCCGCCCACGTGCTCGACGAGATTGCCACGCTGCTCGAACTGCGCGGCGAGTCGCGTGCGACGTCGCGCGCCTTCGCGTCCGCGTCGCGCGCGCTCCACGTCCTGGCCGTCGACGACGTCACCCCCTTCATTCGCGAGGGTAGCCAAGGGGCGCTGGCGGGACTCGCCCCGGCGGCGCTCGACGTCCTGCGCGACCTCGCCGCATCCGGCGACTCGCAGCTGCTCGACCAGCTGCGCGAGAACACTCCCGAGGGACTGCTGGAGATGTTGCGCGTCCCGGGGCTTGGAACGGCCAGGATCCACCAGATCCACGGGGGGCTGGGGATCGAGACGCTGCACGAACTCGAGCAGGCGGCGCGCGACGGGCGCCTGGCGTCGCTGCCGCGCTTTGGGGAGCGCACGGCGGGGAAGGTCCTGCGCGGGATCGCCACGCTGCGGGAGAGCGGGGCACGCGTCCTGTACCCGCATGCGGCGCTCGACGCGGAGCGCCTCCTCGCGCTGGTCCGTGCACACCCCGACGTCGTGCGCGCCGAGGTGGCCGGCTCGCTCCGCCGCCGGTGTGAGACCATTGGCGACGTCGACATCGTCGCCGCCACGCGCGGGGAGCCGTCGCTGGTGGCCGCCGCATTCGCCCACGCGCGAGGCGCGCGGGAAGTCGTCGGCGGGGGCGGGCCGGCGCTGAGCATCCGCTTCGAGGATGGGACGCGACTCGACCTGCGCTGCGTGAGCCCGGATCGCTTCGCGCTGGCGCTGTGGTGGGCGTCGGGGAACGCTCCGCACTGCGCGCAGGTCGTCGCCGCCGCCGCGGCGCGTGGCGTCACCATCGGGACGGATTCGGTGCGCGACGCGCGCGGCGCCACGATCCCCGTGCCCGACGAGGGAGAAGTCTATGCGCTGGCCGGACTCCCATTCATCGCTCCCGAACTGCGAGAGGCGACGGGCGAGGTCGACGCCGCGGCGCGAGGCGCGCTCCCCCGACTGATCTCCGCCGGCGACCTGCGCGGGGTGCTGCACTGCCACTCGCACTACTCCGACGGCGCCGGGACGATCGCCGAGCTGGCCGAGGCCGCGCGCGAGCGGGGGTGGGAGTACCTGGGGATCAGCGATCACTCGCAGTCGGCCTTCTACGCCGGCGGGCTCTCGCGTGACGCCATCCGGCGCCAGCACGAGGAGATCGACGAGGTCAACGACCGCCTGCAGGGCTTCCGCGTGCTCAAGGGGATCGAGGCCGACATCCTCCCGTGCGGGCGTGTCGATTACGATGCCGCCCTCCTCGATCGGTTCGACTACGTGATCGCCTCGGTGCACTCACGCTTCGGGATGAACGAGGTGCAGATGACGGATCGGGTACTGAAGGCGATGGACGATCCGCACGTGACCATCGTCGGACACCCGACGGGACGCCTCCTCCTGACGCGCGAGGCGTTCGCGATCGACGTCCCGGCGATGCTCGACAAGGCGGGCGAAGCTGGCGTGGCGATCGAGCTCAACGCCGATCCGCATCGCCTGGACCTCGACTGGCGCCACCTGCGCGCGGCGCAGGCGCGCGGCGTCCTGGTCGAGATCGGTCCCGACGCCCACTCGGTGGCCGGACTCGATCACGTGGCGCTCGGCGTCGGCATCGCGCGCAAGGGGTGGCTGGGCGCGGGCGACGTCCTCAACGCGCGCGGCACCGCCGGTGTCCTGGCCTTCGCCGCCGCCAGGCGCAACGCGAGCGCCGGCCCGGCCCTCGCCCGTTAGGCGACGCCGCCACGCCCCTCCCCTCGCCGCCCCCGTACCCGTACCCGTACCGCACCCGCGCGCACGCCCCTCCACCGGAAGGCCAACCCGACCCCCACTCACGCATGGCGGCGAAGACGAAACAGGCACCTACGACCAGGGCCGGCACACCGAAGGCCGCCGGGGACGGGAAGGCCCCGGCGAAGAAACGGGCAAGCGCGGGAGCGGCGGCGGCCGGGTCGCGCACGAAGGGCGCTGCCCCGGCGACGCGCCACGCGAAGGTCGCGAAGAAGGCGACGGCAGCTGCGGCGAAGGGGGCCAGACGCCCGGCGAAGCCGTCGCGCGCACACGCCCGCACCCCGCTCCGCAACGCGAACCCCGAGGCGGCCGACGCCATCTATCGCGAGCTCCTGGCGCTCTACCCCGACGCGCACTGCGAGCTCGACTTCCAGTCGCCGTACCAGCTGATCGTCGCGACGATCCTCAGCGCGCAGTGCACCGACAAGCGCGTGAACATGGTCACGCCCGTCCTCTTCAGGCGATACCCCACCCCGCACGCCCTCGCGGCCGCACGCCCCGAGGAGCTCGAGGCGATCATCAAGAGCACCGGATTCTTCCGCGCAAAGGCGAAGTCGCTCATCGGGATGGCCGGCGCGGTCACCGACCGGCATGGCGGCACGGTGCCGCCCAGCATGGACGACCTGGTCCACCTCCCCGGCGTGGGGCGCAAGACCGCCAACGTCGTCCTCGGCAATGCATTCGGCATCGACGAGGGGATCGTGGTCGACACCCACGTCGGGCGCCTGGCCAACCGACTCGGCCTAACGAGCGAGACCGACCCGGTCAAGGTGGAGCAGGCGCTGATGCAGCTCGTCCCGCGCGAGCGCTGGACGATGCTCGCGCACCTCCTCATCTGGCACGGCCGGCGCCTGTGCGAGGCCCGCAAGCCCCGCTGCGCCGAGTGCCCCCTCGCCCCCCTCTGCCCTTCCGCCCAGCTCCCCGCCTGACCCCGCCGGCCGGGCAGTTGGCCTTTCCCACCCAGCGCTTAGTTTCCACCCGGTTGGACGCTCTCGTCTGCTCGTCTTCCCGTCCTCTCGTCTTCTCCCGATCAATGAAATCCGCCACGATAGTCACCTCCAAGGGGACGCTCACCCTGGAGCTCTACGACACCGAAGCCCCCAACACCGTCGCCAACTTCGAGAAGCTCGCCAACAGCGGCTTCTACGACGGCACCCGCTTCCACCGGGTCATCCCCGAGTTCGTCGTACAGGGCGGCGATCCGTATTCCAAGGGGGGCGAGCATGCGAAAGGCCCCGTCGGCACCGGCGGCCCCGGATGGAAGATCAAGTGCGAAACGGCGGGGAACCCGCACAAGCACGAACTGGGTTCCCTCTCCATGGCTCATGCCGGAAAGGACACGGGGGGCTCGCAGTTCTTCATCGTCCTGAACCCCGACAACTGCCGTCACCTCAACGGCGTGCACACCGTCTTCGGGCGCGTCACCTCGGGCCTCGACATCCTGCCGACCATCAAGCAGAATGACGAGCTCACCTCGGCGCGCGTCGACTAACCGAACCCCCGACTCCACCCCACCCATGTCATCCCAGCACTCGAGCGACCAGGGCGCTGCCTTCAAGGGGCTCATCGTCACCGCCTTCCTCCTCTTCGCCATGGTCTTCGGCATCATGAAGTGGACGAATGCCAAGTACGCCTCGCACGAAGCCGGCAAGGCCGGGGCGACGACGAAGCACTAGTCGACGTTCCTCCGTCCGAATCGACTCGGGGCCGGGCTCAGCGGTGTGAGCCCGGCCCCGAATGTCATCTCCCCACAGGACCCGCGTCTCACCCCTCGGCGGGAGCCCTGGCCCCGTCCAGGATCCAGTCGGTCAGCGGCGGCAGCTCGGTGAACGCGGGAATCCGTCCGTCCGGACTCCCCTTCCCCCCGATCAGCACCCCCCTGCACCCGGCCGACGCCGCTGCAATCGCGTCGACCTCGGGGCGGTCTCCGACGTACACGGCCCGCTCGGGCGCCACGCCGAGTCGGCGCAGCACCTCTCGCAGGCCGGCAGGATCGGGTTTCAGCACGCCGATCGACGCCTCCTGGGCCCAGGCGACACAGTCGAACATCGCCTCGACGCCGAGCGCCCGCAGCTTGGGGATGGGGGGATAGTCGGAGAGGACCGCCGTCCGGAGTCCGGCCCCTCGCAGGCGGGCGAGCGATTCCGAAAGTCCCGGACGCGCCGCCGCGGCGAGCGCGGGGAGTGGAGCGACATCGAACCACTCGTGCACGATGCGGCGGACCTCCTGCTCGCGCTCCCCGCTCAGCTCTGCCGTCAGGCGAAGTTGCACGTCGGCCAGCGCCCCCCCCAACTCGTCTCGACCGCGTCCGCGAAGCTGCTCGTGTACCCGGCGGTACGACCGGATGACGGAGAGCACCGTGGTCGCCTCGGTGGGACGCATGAGGCTCCCCTTCAGGAGGCGCGGCAGGAGCCCCCACCGCATGCGCCGGGTGTCGTAAAGCGTTCCGTCCACGTCGAATACGACGGCGGAGACTTCGGTCATGACTGGGGGTGTTGCGAGTCGTGGCGCGGGGGATCGACGGTCCGAGCCCAAGGGAGCGACAATGGTACGCTGTGAACGTCCCGAGGACACTCGGCGCCGTCAAGCTCTTGTCACGATGCGCTTTGCAGGATCTTGGCGACTGGAGAGGTGCAGGTGGCGGGGCAAGTAACTTACCGTTCAGTCACTAATATGGCTGACTTTCACGCCCCCCAAACCAACGACGATGTGGCGCCGGACCTCGGCGACGCATCAGCTCCCGGTGCCGAGCCGCCCGCCCCTCGCTGGCGGCGCCTGCCCGAGGAGCGCCCGCGCCAGATCATCGACGCCGCCTTCGACGTGTTCAGCGACGCGGGGCTCCAGGGGGCGCGGCTCGACCGAATCGCCCGTCGCGCCGGGGTCTCGAAGGGGACGATCTACCTCTACTTCGCCAGCAAGGAAGAGCTCTTCCGCGCCGTGGTCGAGGCCAAGGTCATCACGGTCATCGAGGCCGCCGAACAGGATGCCGCGCGGCGGGCCGCCGGCGACGAGTGCGCCGTCGACGCGCTGCGTCGCCTGATGCTGAACCACTGGGACCTTCTCCGGTCGTCCACGTACCTCGCGATGCACCGCCTGGTCCAGGCCGAGCTGCACCACTTTCCCGACCTCATGCGCTACTACGGCGACGAGGTCATCGAGCGCTCGTTGCGCCTGACGGCGAGCATCATCGCCCGGGGAATCGCCCGCGGCGAGTTCGTCGTCGTCGACCCCCTGGCCGCGGCCCGCATCCTCACGGCGATGCTCGTCACCAACGCCAACTGGTACGAGCGACGCCACCTGTTCCAGTCCAGCATGCACGAGTCCGCCGACGTCGTGCGCGACACCGTCATCGCCTTCGCGCTGCGTGGCCTCGTCGTCCCCGCCGGCGCTGCCCCCGCCTCACCCCGCACCAATGCCTGACCCCTTCCCGTTCCCGTGGCGGGCCCTCCCCCGCGCCGCCATGCTCGTCGCCCTCCTGATGGTCGCGCCTTCGGGCGCGCGTGCCCAGGCCCCCGCGGCCGGCCGCCTGTCGTTAGGCGAGGTGGTGCAGATGGCGGCATCGCGCAATGCCGCCGTCGACGCCGCCCGGGCGCGCACCGCGCAGGCCCAGGCCCGCGTCCGGCAGCGCCGCGCCGACCTCTTCCCCTCCCTCTCCGCCGCCGCCGTCCAGGCGGGACGCACCTTCAACACGGCCACCCTCGGCTTCGCCTTCAGGGGGAGCGACGGCGTCCCCCTCTTCAATCCTGACGGTCAAGTCGAGGGGCCGGTCCTCACGACCGACCTCCGGGCCCACGCGTCGCAGGCGCTCTTCGACGCCGGGGCGATGGCGCGCGTGAGCGCCGCCCGCGCGGCCGCGTCGGCGACCGAGACCGAGGCCGCCGCCGCCGCCGAGCAGGCCGCCGGCGCTGCGGCCATCGCCTATGTCCGACTGCTGCGCGCCGATGCCCAGGTGGCCGCGCGCCAGGCCGACTCGGCGCTCGCCGGCGAGTTGCTCGTCATCGCCCAGGAGCAGCTGCGCGCCGGCGTGGGGGTCGCCCTCGACGTCACGCGCGCCCGCGCGCAGGCCGCCCAGGTCCGCGCCCAGCTGATCGCCGCCCGCGCCGACCGCGCGCACGCCGCCCTCGAGCTGGCGCGACTCCTCGCGCTCCCCGCCGATGCCCCGGTCGCCGCCGCCGATTCGTTAGGCGCGCTGGCCATCGCCGCCGACGACTCCGCCGGCAACCTGCAGCAGGCCCTCGCCCGCCGCCCCGAGCTGCGCTCCCTGGACGCCCAGCTGCACTCCGTCCAACAGCAGGAGCGCGCCGTTCGCCGCGAACGCCTCCCCACCCTCAGCGCCTTCGGCGACAACGGTCCCATCGCCGGCGAGGGAGGATCGTACCTCCGCACCTACAACTGGGGCGTGCAGCTCTCGCTCCCGCTCTTCGACGGCTTTCGCCGCGAGGGCCGGCTCGAGGAGCAGGCGGCCGTGCATCGCGAGCTGGAAGTCCGCCGCCACGACCTCGCGCAACAGGTCGCCCTCGAGGTGCGCGGGGCGAACGAGGATCTCGCGTTCGCCCGCGAGCAGCTCGACGCCGCGCGCGAGCGCGTGGCGCTCGCCGAGCAGGAGCTCGCGCAGGCCCGCGACCGCTTTCGCGCGGGCGTCGCCGGCAACGCCGATGCCGTGACCGCCTCGCTCGCGCTCAACGCCGCCCGCACCCTCCTCATCGACGCCACGGCCGCATGGCATGGCGCCCGCATCGCCCTCGCCCGCGCACTGGGCGAGGCGCGCACCCTGCACTGATCGCCCCCTCGACGCTTCGCTCGCCCCTTACGCCTCGCACCATGTCCAGCACCGCCGCCCCCGAATTGCGCCAGTCGAGCGCCGCTCCGCCCGCGCCCCCGCCACCAACGCCCGATGCGGGAAACCGGCGCCGGCGTGTCATCCTCGTCATCGCGGCGCTCGCCGCCGTCGCCGCCCTCGTCACCGCCGTCCGGGCATGGAGCTTCGGCCGCAGCCACGTCTCCACCGACAACGCCCAGGTCGACGGAAACATCACCCCCGTCGTCTCCCGCGTCGGCGGCTACGTCTCGCGCGTCCTCGTCGACGACAACGTGCGCGTCAAGGAGGGCGACACGCTCCTCATCCTCGATGACGCCGAGTTCCGCGTGCGCCTGGCGCAGGCAGAGGGCGATCTCGAGGCGGCCCGCGCCATTGCGGGCGGCCTCGGCGTCGACGGACAGTCGGAGGCGGTTCTGCGCTCCGCCACCAGCCAGCGAGCCGCCCTCGAGGCGCAGCTCGGCGCCGCCCGCGCCGGACTCACCAAGGCACGGGCCGACCTGGGGCGCGTCGAGGAACTCGTCGACAAGCAGATCGTGTCACGCCAGCAGCTCGATGCCGCCCAGCTCGCCGTCCGCGCCTCGGCGGCGAACGTCGAGGCGGCCGAGCGGCAGCTGGCGGGCGCCACCGCCGGCGTGGACAACGCCCGGGTGGGGACGCGCCTCGCCCAGGCGCGGCTGGCCGCCGCCACCGCCGTGCGCGACAACGCGGCGTTGCAGCTGACGTACACCCGCATCCTCGCTCCGCACGACGGCTTCGTCTCCCGCAAGCAGGTCGAGTCGGGGCAGCTCGTGCAGGCCGGGCAGCCCGTCCTCACCGTCGTCGACGACCGCGACATCTGGGTCTCCGCCAACTTCAAGGAGACGCAGCTGGCCCGGTTGCGTGCCGGCCAGCCGGCCGCATTCGACGTCGACGCCTATCCCGGCTGCAGCGCCGAGGGACGCGTCGCCTCGCTCAGCCCGGCCACCGGCGCCAAGTTCGCGCTCATCCCCCCCGACAACGCCACCGGCAACTTCACCAAGGTCGTGCAGCGCGTCCCGGTCCGCATCGCCGTCACCCGGGGGTGCGGCGCCGACCGCCCCCTCCGCCCGGGCATGTCGGTGAACGTCCACGTCAGGACGCGTTAGGCGCATGAGCAGTACGGTCCTCCCGTCGCCCGTCCCGATCCTGCCGCCGACGGCCCTCGCCGCCGAGGAGGACAAGTACCGGCACAAGTACCTCATCGCCATCGCCGTCACGCTGGCGGCCGTGCTCGAGCTCATCGACACGTCCATCGTGAACGTCGCCATCCCCCACATGATGGGGAACCTCGGCGCCACGGTGGACGAGATCACCTGGGTGTCGGTGGGGTACATCGTCGCCAACGTCATCATCATCCCGATGTCGGGGTGGCTGTCCGCCTACTTCGGGCGCACGCGCTACCTCACCACCTCGATCCTCCTGTTCGTCGCGGCGTCGTTCTTCTGCGGCGCCTCGACGTCGCTGGGAATGCTCGTCACCTGGCGCGTGATCCAGGGAATCGGCGGCGGCGCGCTCCTCTCCACCGCCCAGTCCACGCTCTTCGAGGCCTTCCCTCCCCAGGAGATCGCGGTCGGGCAGGCGATGTTCGGCATCGGCGTGATGGTCGGCCCCACCATCGGCCCCACGCTCGGTGGCTGGATCACCGACAACTTCAACTGGCCCTGGATCTTCTACATCAACGTCCCGCTCGGCATCGTGGCGGCCATCATGGTCGCCTCGTACGTGCGCGACTCGGAACACCAGGAGAAGGCCACCACCATCGACGGCACCGGCATCTTCCTCCTCGCGGCCTGCATCGGGTCGCTGCAGTGGATGCTCGAGCGCGGCGAGCGCTACGACTGGTTCGAGTCGCGCTTCATCGTCGCCCTCGCCGTCACGTGCGTCGTCTCCGGGATCCTCCTCATCTGGCGCGAGCTGACCATCGACGAGCCGATCATCAACTTCCGTATCCTCAAGAGCCGGCAGCTCGCGGTCGGCGTGATGTTCGCCGCCGCCCTCGGCCTCTCGCTGTACGGCGGCATCTTCGTCCTCCCCATCTTCCTGCAGCAGCTGCACGGCCTCTCGGCCGAGCAGACGGGGTTCCTCCTCCTCCCGGGGGCGCTCTCCTCGGCCTTCGTGATGGCGGGCATGAGCCGCATGCGGGGGAGGCTGGATGCGCGCTATACCATCACGCTCGGCGCCTTCGGCTTCCTCGGGTCCATGTGGCTCCTGTCGCGCCTCACGCTGCAGAGCGGGACCGACGAGCTGTACTGGCCCCTGATCCTCCGCGGGCTGGCGCTGGGCCTGATCTTCGTCCCGCTCTCGAATGCGGCCATGGCCGACGTGCACGCGCGCGACCTGGCGCAGGCCACCGGGCTCTTCAACCTCATGCGGCAGCTGGGCGGCTCGTTAGGCATCGCGATCATGGCCACCCTCCTCGGCCGCATCACCGCGACGCAGCGGGCGATCCTGACCGAGCACGTGGGGGCGACCGACCCGCTGACCCTGGAGCGGCTCGACATGCTGACCCGCGGCGCAATGGCCCACGGCGCCCCCTACCTGCAGGCCAAGGCACAGGCGGTGGCCATCCTGTCGCAGCAGCTGGGGGCGCAGGCGTCGGTCATCGCCTTCGCCCGCCTCTATCTCCTCAACGGCCTCCTCCTCGTCTGCGCGCTCCCCCTCCTTCTCATCTGGAGAACCGGACGTGCTCGCGGCGCAGTCCCGCCGATGCACTGACGTGCGGCGCGCCGGGGCCCCGGCGCGCTCAGCCGAAGCGCCCTCGGGCGTTGGGCGGGAAGCCGGCGGGAAGCCGGCGGGAAGTCGGAGGGAAGCCGGAGCGAGGCCGGAGCGAGGCCGGCGGGAGGCCGGCGGGAGGCCGGCGGGACGTCGGCGGGACGTCGGCGGGACGTCGGCGAGCAGCCGGGGGACGCCGGAGGGGAGCCGGAAGGACGCCGGAGCGGTGCGGGAACGAAGCCGCGGGGCGCCGCCTGGGGACGAGGGGGGCGGGGACAGCCCGGGGGACACGGCGACGCCCGGGGAAGCTCTCCCCTCGATCCCATGCTAAATTGATCGGTTCGGCTGGTCGGACCAGACGCTCCCCCTCCTACGGACCGCGATCCCCGATGTCGCTCCCTTCCCGCTCCGACGCCCTGGCCCTGATGCACGAACTCACCCAGAGCGAATCCCTTCGTAAGCACATGCTCGCCGTCGAGGCCGCCATGCGTGCCTACGCCCTCGAGTTCGGGGAAGAGGTGGAACGTTGGGGGCTTGCCGGGCTCATGCACGACTTCGACTACGAGCGCTGGCCCAATTCGGCCCATGCCCCGGACGCCGAGCATCCGGCGGAGGGAGTCCGGTTGCTCCGCGAGCGCGGCTACCCCGACGACGTCCTGCAGGCGATCCTGGGCCATGCGCAGTACACGGGGGTAGCACGCGAGAGCCGGATGGCCAAGACGCTGTTCGCCGTCGACGAGCTGACGGGGCTCATCACCGCGACCGCGCTCGTCAAGCCGTCGAGGAGCATTCACGACGTCGACGCCAGGTCGGTCATGAAGAAGATGAAGGACAAGGCCTTCGCCCGCGGAGTGAGTCGCGAAGATGTCGTTAACGGCGCGGCGGACCTCGGCGTCGAACTGGAGCCCCACATCCAGTTCGTGATCAACGCCATGCGTGCGTGCGCCGGTGACCTCGGGCTGGCCGGAGTTCCTGCAGCGGCACCGTGAGCATTTCTCAACACTGCCCCAAACCGACGCGTTCTACGGGGGACAATCATGTCGAGGGCCCCCGTGACGACTGCGCTCATCCCCACTCCGCTCGCTCCACCCGCGGACTCATCGCCCCGCCGGTTCATGTCCGCCGCCGAGCGCGCTGACCGCGAGTACGAGCACGCGCTGGTGGTGGCGGCGCAGCGCGGAGAGAGCGAGTCGTTCGCCGTCCTCGTGCGCCTGCACCAGCGGCGCGCCTACGCGGTCGCGCGCTCGATCGTCCTCACGCACGAGGATGCCGAGGACGCGGTGCAGGAAGGATTCCTGCATGCCTTCAAGGCGCTGCATCGCTTCCTCCCCGACCAGGCCTTCGGCGCCTGGCTGCACCGCATCGTCGCCAACGCGGCGCTCGACATCACGCGGCGCAAGAAGGTGCGTGACGCCGACACGCTGGCCGACACCATTGCCTCGCCCTTCCGCGACCCGGCGGAAGCGGACGAGCTGAAGCGCCGCCTGACCCGGGCCCTCGAATCGTTAGGCGAGCGGCAGCGCAGCGTCATCGTGCTGCACGACGTGGAAGGCTACAAGCACGCCGAGATCGGGCGGATGCTCGGAATTCCCGAGGGAACGGCCCGGTCCGACCTTCACCATGCCCGTGCCCGGCTGCGCCAGGCACTGAGTGCGATACGGAGCCAGTTATGAAGATCGTACGCGGTGACGGCCGCGACCCCAACGACGACGAGATCCAGGGCGCCCTGCGCGAGCTCTACGCGCCCCCTGCCGACGACTCGTACTGGACGACCCTCGAGCGGCGCATCATGGACGTCGTCGCCGCCGAGCGCGCCCGCGAGTGGTGGTCCTACTTCCCCGGCTGGGTGCGCATCGGCCTCACCGCCGCCGCCGCCGCCGCGCTCATCGCCGCCCTCGCCTCCTGGCAGACCCGTGACGCCCAGCAGCGCATGGCAGCCGACCGGCTCCTCGGTCCGTCGGGCGACATCCCCCTCCTCACCGAATCCGAACGCGGGGAGCGCAACGCCGAGCGTGAAGCGACGCTGCGGTACCTCATCACGCACGACTGAGTGCGCCCGTCATGAGAGACTCCAAGAACCTCGCGCTGATGTTCCTGCTGGGCGCCTTTCTCACGGGGGGGGTCCTCGGCTTCACCGCCAACCGGTACATCAACCGCGACCAGGTCTGCACATCGGGAACCGGGACCGCCAGCCTGCGGGGCATCCTCTCCGAGCGCCTCCGCCTGTCGGCCGAGCAGCAGCACGCCGTCGACTCCATCCTCGACGAGCGCAGCCGCCAGTACATGATCGAGGTCGAACCCCTCCGGCCCCGCATGGAGGCCATCAAGCTCAACGCTCGCGAGCAGATCCGGCGCGTCCTGAACGAGGAACAACGCCGCCAGTTCGAAGCGTTACTCACGGAACTGAACGATTCAACGCGCAACGACGGCAGAGATTGATGCCACGCAGGTTCCTCGTCCTCGCCCTCCTGACTCCGCTGGGCCTGGATGCACAGGGCGCCGCCGGTGGCGGCGCCCGACCTATTTCGCTGGATGAAGCCGTCCGGCTCGCCCAGCAGAACGCCCCGTCGGCCGTCCAGGCGCGGGGACAGATCCGCTCGTCCGACGCCGCCATCCGGTCGGCCTACGGGAGCTTCATCCCCTCGCTTTCCCTGAACTACGGCAGCAACCGGCAGGGGGGCGAGACCTTCTTCCAGGGGCAGCTCGTCCCGTTCCGCGGCGACCCGTGGAACTTCAGCCGCGGGGTGAGCTCCAACCTCGAGCTCTTCGACGGCGGGCGCCGCCTGTTCAACCTCCGTAGCGCCAGGGCCAACCTGTCGGCCGCCGAATCCAACGAACGACTGCAGAAGTTCCGCGTCGCCCTCGACGTCAAGCAGCAATACTTCAACGTGCTCGCGGCCCGCGAGTCGCGTGCCGCCTCCCAGGCGCAGCTGGCCCAGGCCGAGGAACAGCTGAAGTCGGCCACCGCACGTGTCCGCGCCGGCGCGGCCACGGTCTCCGATTCGCTCCGCTCGGTCATCCAGGTCGGAAATGCGCAGCTCGCCCTCTCGACCGCCGAGAACACGCTGCGCGTCAGCAACGCCAACCTCACGCGCCTCGTCGCGACCCCGTTCGAGGTCACGGCCGAGGAGGTCGACGGCGCCCCGATCCCGCAGCTCGCCCTCGACAGCGCGGAGTTCAACGACGCGATCGAGTCGGCGCCCTCCGTGATGCAGGCCAGGGCCGAGCTGACCGCCGCCGGCGCCGCACTTCGGGCGTCGAAGACGCCATACCTTCCCGTCCTCAACGTCAGCTACAGCCTCTCGGGGAGCCGCACCGACAAGACGTTCGACCTGACGGGGGGGACCTACGCGCGCGCGAACGCCCTCCGCTTCTCCCTGTCGTATCCGATCTTCAACGGCTTCACCCGCGAGGAGAACGTCGCCCGGGCGAGCGTTGCCGAGGCCAACGCCCAGGCGCAGCTGCGCGATGCGCGCCTGGCCGCGCAGCAGCAATTGACGCAGTACCTCGGGGCCCTGCGGCTGGCCCAGGAGCGGGCGTCGATCCAACTCGCCTCGGTGGCCGCGGCCGAGGAAGACCTGCGGGTCCAGAACCAGCGGTACGCCCTGGGGTCGTCGACGCTCCTCGATGTCCTCACCTCACAGGCCCAGCTCAACTCGGCGCGCCTCGCCCTCATCCAGGCACGCTACGACGCCCGCGTCGCGAAGGCACAGCTCGAGGCCCTCGTGGGCCGCGACCTTCCCTGATCGCCGCGCCCACTAACACCCCACGTCCATCGGCGTCCAACATCCGATGCGACTGCCCCTCATCGAGAGAACTCTGGTGAATCGTTCGTCCCTCGGCTCGCTCCTGACGATGCTGGCCCTCGTTTCCCTTGCCGCCTGCGCCAGGAAGGAGGAGCAGAAGCTCACGATCCAGACGTCCACCGTCGCGCGGCGTACCATCATCCTCGACGCCACGGCTTCCGGGGCGGTGGAACCGATCAACGTCGTCGAGGTAAAGTCGAAGTCCTCGGGACAGATCACCAGCATGCCGGTGGAGACGGGGTCGGAGGTCCGCCCGGGAGACCTCCTGGTGCAGCTGGATACGCGCGACGTGCAGAACCAGTACGACCAGGCCGAGGCCGACCTCAAGGCGGCCGACGCGCGGTTGCAGGTGTCGGAGGCGCAGCGGAAGCGCTCCGACGACCTGTTCCGGCAGCGCATCATCACGGCCCAGGAGAACGAGACGGCCCAACTCGACTACGCCAACGCCCAGGCCGCCGTCATCCGCGCCCGCACCTCGCTCGACCTCGCCAAGCAGCGTCTCGAGGACGCGACCGTGCGCGCCCCCGTGGCCGGAACGGTGATCGAGAAGACCGTCTCGCTCGGCCAGGTGATCACGTCGGCCACCAGCGCCTTCGGCGGCGGCACGACGCTCCTGAAGATGGCGGACCTCAGCAAGGTGCGGATGCGCGCCCTGTTCAACGAGACCGACATCGGGAGCGTGCAGGGCGGGCAGCAGGCCACGGTGACCGTGGATGCGTACCCGGACCGCCCGTTTCGCGGGACGGTGGAGAAGATCGAGCCCCAGGCGGTGGTACAGCAGAGCGTGACGATGTTCCCGGTGCTCATCAACCTCGCCAACCTGGAGGGGCTGCTGAAGCCGGGAATGAACGGCGAGGCGTCGGTCCTGGTCGACCGTCGCGAGAACGTCCTCGCCGTCCCCAACGACGCCGTGCGCACGACGCGCGAGGCGCCGATGCTGGCCAAGTCGCTCGGGCTCGACCAGGACAGCGTGAGCGCGCAGATCCAGGCGCAGATGGCGTCGTTCGGCGGGATGGGACGCGGCAACGGGGCCAACGGTGAAGGCGGGATGAACATCGCCACCCCGCGGGAGATGCGCCGCATGATGCGCGGCGAGGTGGAGCTTGCCCCCGAACCACCCCAGCAGGGCGGGCGCGGGCAACTCCCGGCCGTCGGCGATGCCGACTGCAAGAAGGTGAGCGACGCCATGGCGGCCAAGCCCGAGGTCGCACGGCAGCTCGCGGCGCTGCGCCAGAAGATGCAGAGCGGCGAGATCGACATGGCGGCGCTGCGCCAGGAGTCGCAGAAGGCGTACGCGGCCCTTGGCGTGGATCCCATGGTGGCGCGCGCATGCCAGCAACGCTCCGGGACGCCGGGCCCCGCGCCAGCCGCTGCGGCTGGCGGGACGGCACAGGCGGCGGGTCGGCCGAGCCGGGCGGCGCAGGGCGCCGGAGTGCCGTCGGGACGCGCTGCGCAGGGGGGCGCCGCCGTCCCGCAGGCGCAAGGGGAGTTCCCCTCGCGCGCGCGCACCCGCCCGGGCGTCGTCTTCGTGAAGGGAGGGACCGGGTTCGAGGTTCGCGTGGTGCGACTCGGTCTCGGCAACTTCGATTACACCGAGGTGGTGGGCGGACTCGAGGAAGGCGACGAGGTCGCCCTCCTCGGCGCCGCCGCGATCCAGGTGTCCCGCGACTCCAGCGCCGCGCGGTTCCGCCAGATGACGGGTGGCGGGATGCCGGGCATGCAGCGCCAGCAGCAGGGCGGCACCCAGCAGGGTGGCGCCCAGCAGGGTGGCGGGGCCGCCCCGTCGCCGCGTCGATAACCCCGAGCGTCGCATGCTTCTCGGCGAAATCTTCCAGGTAGCGTTAGGCGCCCTGCGCGCCAACAAGTTGCGCTCCCTCCTGACCATGCTCGGCATCGTCATCGGCGTGGGGTCGGTCATCGCCATGATCGCCCTCGGTACCGGTGCCCAGCAGGCGGTGAAGGACCGCATCTCGGCCCTCGGCACCACGCTCCTCACCGTCTCGCCCGGACAGATGTTCGGGCGCGGCGGGGTCAGCTCCGAGGCCGATCGCGCCCGGTTGGTCATGAAGGATGCGGCCGCACTCGAGGAGCGCGGCACGACGTTCCTTGCCGTGCAACCGGAGATGTCGCGCAACCTGCAGGTGCAGTACCTCAACAAGAACACCAACACCAGCATCACGGGCACCACCGCCAACTACCTCGACGTCCGCAAGTACCAGCTGGAGGCGGGGCGGATGTTCACCTCCGCCGAGGACAACTCCAAGGCGCGTGTCGCCGTGGTCGGTCCGGAGGTGGTGAAGAACCTTGGCCTCGAGTCGCCCTACGCCATCCTCGACGAGCCGATCCGCATCCGCGGGATCCAGTTCACGGTGGTCGGCGTCCTCAAGTCCAAGGGCCAGGCGCAACCCTGGATGAACCCGGACGACCAGGTGCTGATCCCCATCAACACCGCGCGCTTCCGCGTCATCGGCAGCGATCGCATCCGCTCCATCTCGGTGCTGGCCAAGTCGGAGCAGCAGATCCCCGAGACGATGGCGGAGATCCAGAAGATCCTTCGGCGGGAGCACAAGCTGCGACAGGGGCGTCCGGACGACTTCAGCATCCGCAACCAGGCCGACTTCCTGTCGACGTTCGCGGAGACGACCGTCGTCTTCACGTACCTGCTGGCCGGCATCGCCGCGGTGTCGCTCGTGGTGGGCGGGATCGGGATCATGAACATCATGCTGGTGTCGGTCACCGAGCGGACCCGCGAGATCGGCGTGCGCAAGGCGTTAGGCGCGACCCGGTTCAACATCCTGTTCCAGTTCCTGATCGAGGCCGTGGTGCTCTGCCTGCTGGGTGGCTTCCTCGGCATCGTCCTCGGCGGTGGTGTGGCCACCTGGCTCAGCGCCGCATTCCAGTGGAACACGCAGATCTCGTCGACGTCGATCCTGCTCGCCTTCGGCTTCTCCGCCCTGATCGGGGTCCTGTTCGGGGTCTGGCCCGCGCGCCGGGCGGCTCGCCTCGACCCGATCATGGCGCTGCGCTACGAGTAGGCGGTCGGGACCGGAGTCGGGACCGGAGTCGGGACGTGGGGAGGCGCGACGAGAGCGCCTCCCCATTTGTTTCGCCCCTGGATGGGGCCTGCGGCGACGGTACTTGCGATATATCAGAGGTTGCGATATATCTTGCGATGTATCTTACGATATATCGGAGGTCGCCATGTGGTTCGACTGTGATCCCCCAGGCTCGTCGCGAGCGCGGTGGAGCTTCGGCCCGGACGTCTATGGTTTCGTGTGGGGGGGCGGCGGCCGCAAGCGTGGCGGATCGCGCGGTGGCCGCATCTTCGAGCAGGGAGACCTGAAGTACGTCATCCTCCAGCTCCTGGCCGAGAAGCCCCGACACGGCTACGAGATCATCAAGGAGCTCGAGGAGAAGTTCGGGGGGGCGTACGCGCCCTCTGCCGGGGCAGTCTACCCGACGCTTTCACTCCTCGAGGATCTGGGGTACGCCACCGTAACCCCCGAGGAAGGGGGAAGGAAAACCTACACGATCACGGACGAGGGGCGTCGCTACCTCGAGCAGAATCGCTCCTCGGTCGACGACATCTTCGAGCGCATCGCCGAACTCGGCGCGTCGTTCCTGAGCGACGGGATGACGGAGATCAACCGGGCGATGGCCGGTGTGGGCCGAGCGGCATACGGCCCGGCCGGTCGCTACTTCCGCGACAAGGAGAAGGTCGCCAAGGTTCGCGAGATCCTCGAGCGTGCCGCACGCGAGATCGACGAAATCGTGGGGCGCGGCGGCGGGTAAAAGCCCCCATCCGATTGGGGGGGAGTCGGCTAGACGCTGGGAGGCACGGGGCTAGATTGGGGCCGGGTCGCGGCGAATGTCGCGGCCCGTTTTTTCGTCGCCTCGTCACCGGGGCGGCGTGGACTCGGCCGAACGTCCGGTGTCTCCGGCCTCGCGCCGCGATCGACGCATCCTCATGAGTGCAGATTCCGCCCCCGCCCAACCCGCGGAAGGCGAAAGTAGCAGGACCAGCGGCGGTACTCCCCCTCCCGTGGCCACCACCGGGAGCATGACCGTCGAGGCACCCGTGCCGATGCAACGGCATCACGCGCCAGCCAACCCCACCGGCAAGCGGTTGGCGCTGCTGACGCTGACGGCGCTCGGCGTCGTCTACGGCGACATCGGGACGAGCCCGCTCTACTCCATGAAGGAGGCGTTCAAGCCCGAATACGGGCTCACGCCTAACGAGGCGAACGTCTTCGGCCTCCTCTCCCTCATCGTCTGGGCGCTGATCCTCATCGTCAGCATCAAGTACGTCGCCTTCATCCTGCGCGCCGACAACCGGGGCGAGGGAGGCGTGCTCGCCCTCCTCGCCCTGATCCTCCAACAACCCGACGATGGCACGTGGCGGACGCGGCGCATCGTGCTCGTGATGCTGGGTCTCGTGGGGGGGGCGTTCCTCTATGGCGATGGGGTGATCACCCCCGCCATCACCGTACTCGGCGCCGTGGAGGGGCTCGAGGTCGTCGCCCCGCAGTTCTCGTACGTCGGCGTCCCGCTCGCCGTCATCATCATCGCCACGCTGTTCTACTTCCAGCACCACGGGACGGCGCGCGTGGGCGGGACGTTCGGCTGGATCATGCTCGCCTGGTTCGTGAGCATCGGGTTCGTGGGGCTTCGTGAGGTCGTGAACCATCCGGGGATCTTCGCCGCCGTGAATCCCTGGTATGGAGTGACGTTCTTCATGGCGCACCCCGTGCGCTCGTTCATCGTCCTGGGGGCGGTCGTCCTGGTCATCACCGGGGGCGAGGCGCTCTATGCGGACATGGGGCACTTCGGGAAGCGGCCGATCCGCGTCGCCTGGTTCGCCCTCGTCCTCCCGGCGCTCCTGCTGAACTACTTCGGGCAGGGCGCGCTGGTGTTGCGGGATCCGGGCGCGGTCGAGAACCCCTTCTACCTCCTGGCGCCGGAGTGGGCCCTCATTCCGCTGATCGTCATCGCCACCCTGGCCGCCATCGTGGCGTCGCAGGCGCTGATCTCGGGCGCCTTCTCGCTCACGCAGCAGGCGGTGCAGCTGGGCTACACCCCGCGCGTGACGATCGTCCACACGTCCAAGCAGGAGGCCGGGCAGATCTACATCCCCGAGGTCAACGTGGCGCTGGCGATCGGGACGCTCCTCCTGGTCGTCGGCTTCCGCTCGTCCACCGCGTTAGGCGCCGCCTACGGCGTGGCGGTGACGGGGACGATGGCCATCACCAACATCCTGTTCTACGTCGTCGCCCGGCGGCAGTGGAACTGGTCGGCGCTCAAGGCCGGGAGCTTCCTCGCCTTCTTCATGGGGATCGACCTGGCGTTCTTCGCCTCGAACCTCCTCAAGATCCCGCACGGGGGGTGGGTCCCGCTCGCGATCGCGGCCACGCTGTTCACCCTCATGACCACGTGGAAGCGCGGGCGCGTCCTGCTGCGCATCAAGCTCCTCGACCGCACCCTCCCGATCGCCTCCTTCGTCGAGAGCCTGCAGCACGGCGGTCCGGTGCGCGTCCCGGGGACGGCGATCTTCATGACGTCGGAGTCCGAGGGGACCCCGGTCGTGCTCCTGCACCACCTCAAGCACAACAAGGTGCTGCACGAGAAGGTCATCCTCCTCTCGATCATCTCCCGCGAGGTTCCCGAGGTCCCGAGCGGCGAGCGCATCACGGTCGAACCGCTGCAACAGGGGCTCTTCCGCGTGCGGGCGTACTACGGCTTCATGGAGACCCCGAACGTGGAGGACATCCGTGCCCGGCTGGGGGAGGCGGGGATCAAGACCAAGCGGATGGATACGACGTACTACCTGGGGCGCGAGGACCTCATCTGCGCCAACAGCGTCGGGATGTCACGCTGGCGCAAGAAGCTGTTCGCCGTGATGGCCCGCAACGCCCGCTCGGCAACACAGTACTTCGGCATCCCTGCCAACCGGGTGGTCGAGTTGGGGACGCAAATCGAATTCTAGAAGGCGAGAAGACGAGACGTTCCCGGTTCCGGCTTCCCGCGCCGGGAACGTCAGAAGGTGAGGCGATACAGGAGCGACACGTTGCGCCCGGCGGCAGGGGCGAAGTCCTTCACGCGGCTCGTCGCGTCGCGATACAGCCGGTCGCCCACGTTCTCGCCGCGCAGCAGCAGCGCGTGCACGTGGCCGCCGGCCAGCAGGCGCACGCCGGCATGCGCCTCGATCACCGTGAAGGCGTCGGTGGGATACTCGCCGTTCGTCACGCGCCGTTGTGCCAGGACCCGACGGACCCCCCCGCCCAGCTGCCACCGCCCGTCATCCCAGCGCGCCGCCCCCGAGAACCGTGCGGGGGGCATGAAGGGGAGCGGATCGCCCCGATCGTCCGAGGCCCGCAACACGTCGGCGCTGAACGTCGCGACGACGTGGCGCGCCACGGCGCCCTCCACGCTCACCTCGCCGCCGCGCACGCGGGCGTCACGCTGCGCGACCATCATCAGGGGCAGCACCTTTTCTCCCCCCCCGGGGACGGCCGCGATGGTGTCCCGCCCCGTCGGGTAGAGCGCGATCCAGCCGTCGACTCGCGAGGCGAACAGCGCCACCTGGGCGCGCATGGCGTGCCGCTCGACGCGAACCACGGCATCCACCCCACGCGTCACCTCCGTCGCCAACGAAGGATTGCCGATCTCGAACGCCCCGGTGCCGGCGTGCCCGGCGCGCGAGAAGAGCTCCTCGGGTGACGGGACCCGCGCCCCGCTCGCGGCGTTCACCGCGACCGACGCGACGCGCGTGAGGGGAACCGCGACGCCCGCCGAGGCCGAGAGGCTGGTGAAGCGGCGCGTGAGGGCCGGGCCGAAGGCGTCCGTTCCGTCGCGTCGCAACATGGCATGGTCGAGGCGCAGGGCGACGGGGAATCGCGGCGCGCCCCGTCCCGCCTCCCGTTCCCGCCACGGCGCCACCTCCTGGTAGGCGAAGGCCGACATGGTCAGGTTGTCGTTAGGCGGCGTGAGGGCCTGTGCCCCCGACACCCCGTTCCGGCGCGAGAGCACCGACACCCCCACCACCCCCTCACCCAGCACGCCGGCGGGGCGGGTGCGCGCCATGACCTGCCCCTGCTGCGTGCGAAGCGCCAGGGCGGTGGCCACCTCGCCGCCCGACGTCACCTCATCGTGCGCATACCACTGCGCCGTGGCCTCGACCCGCACGCGCGACACGACGCCGCGCGTGCCGCGCTCGGCGCGCATCGATACCTCGTTCCGGGCCCCGCGCAGTCGCACCCCGTCCGCCGCGCGGCTGCGCCAGGGGAGGCCGAACTCGAAATCGTAGCGGCGAACGGCCACCCCGCCACTCGTCTCCCCCAGTGAATCGTCTCCGACGCGCGAGAGCCCGATCACCGCCTGCCGGTTGCGCGAGCTCGTGTTGTCCAGCACCCCCCGTAGGTCGCCTCTCCCCACGCGCTGGTCGCCATGCGAGCGCCCCCCGGCCTTGAGCCGGAGCACCCCCGTGTGCCCCAGTGGCTGCACCACGTCCACCAGCAGCCCGCCCCCTCCGCTGACGCTCTCGGCATTCAGGGTGAGAGTCGACAGGCGCTGCGACGGAACGATCCGGGCGATGTCGTCGGCAACGACGTTCACCACCCCGCCCAGCGCCGTGCTCCCGTGAACCAGCGCCGCCGGCCCGCGAACGATCTCCACCTCGCGCGCCGCGAGCGGGTCGATGGTGACGCCGTGGTCCGGCGCGCTCCCGGCCAGGTCGCCGGCACGCTGCCCGTCGTGAAGCACCACGATCCGCTCCCCCGTCAGCCCGCGGATTACCGGCATGCTCGCGGCGGGTCCCTGCGAACGCACCGTCACGCCGGGCGACCAGGCGAGGGTCTGCGACAGGGTTGCCGCCATCGAGCGCTCCAGCTCGCGCCCACCGAGCACGGCGGCCGGCTGGGCCACCGCCAGCGGGTCACGCCCGCTCGGCGTCGCGTCGATGGTGACCCCCGCGAGCTGCACCGCCGTGCGCTGGAGCGTCACCTCCACATGCGTGCTCTCTCCGGCGACGACCGTGGCCGCCACGCGCGCCGGGGTGAAACCGCGGGCGGTCGAGAGCAGGCGCCGCTCGCCGGCGGGGACCGCGCGCAGCACGAAGCGCCCGTCCCTGCCGCTGCTGACTGGGCCGTGTTCAGCATCGTCGAGCAGGATCGTGGCATTGCGAACGGCGGCGCCGTCGGCCGATCGGACCGTGCCTCCGATCGTCCCGGTCGTCACCGCGGTGCGGGGGGCGGAGGCGCGTCGCCCGCCCTCCTCCTGTCCCCCTGCCATGCCCGGACCCGCGAGCAGTGCGGTGACCGTCAGCCGTCGCCATCCATGCATGCGATGCCATCCCCTGAATTTAGTATTGCCTAAACTACAGACTAGGCAATACTAATCAAGGGAGCCTCTCACGCTATGGGCGACGGGGCGGACGATCCCGAGGGAACGCCCGCCCCGCTCTGGTCCGTGCGTCGGACGCCTACGTCGTTGGCGGGGCGGCGATCCGCAGCATCGATGCAGCCCGACGCGGTGCGCGGGACGGGACGTCGCCCGGCGTCCGATCTCCCTCCAGTTCGACGCGGATTCGCTGGTGCCTGCGCGGTGCCACTTCCATCGCCCGGGCCCGCGCCTCCTCGAGCGCCTGCCGTGTCATCTCGCGGACCTCGTCCTGGACGCGGGGGGAGATTCGCAGCCTCACGCCCCCGTCACCGTCGTCATCGAACCAGATGACGCGTGGTGCGACCGGAGGGCGAGGTGGCACCGGGGCGACCCCGGCAGCCGGCGGAACAGGAGGCACCGGCGGGACGGGGGCGTCCTCGAAGCGGAACGAGCCGAACGGGGCGTCGCCCGTCATGAACATCGCGCGGCGCGTGCGCTGCAGCTCCCTGGCCGCCACCGTCTTCACCTTCACCGTTCGAGGCTGCCCGGCGCGATAGATGCGCAACTCCACCTCGTCACCGGGCGTGAGCTTCTCCAACTCGCGGTAGAGGCGGTTGACCCTGGCCGTGCTCGCGTTCCAGTCGCCGATGTCCTCGCGCTGCACGCGCAGGTCGACGCCGTTGACCGCCGCGATCCGGTCGCCCTCCTCGAGCCCCGCCTTCTCGGCCGGACCATCGCTGGCCAGGCTGGCGACGAGGACGCCTAACGTGTCGCGCTTGCTGCCGGTGGCGCCGAGCCCGATCCCGAGCGATGCGCGCGTCCCGCTGCCGCGGCCGCTGGAGGCCCAGGAGCTCCGGGCGCTCTCGAGTTCGGCCGCACGCGCCGTCTTGACCTTGACGGCCTGCGCCCGTCCGTCGCGCATCAGCCGCACCTCCACTTCGTCCCCCGGTTCGTGGCGGGCGAGTTCGCGCGTCAGGCGGCGAGCGCCGATTCCCTGCATCTCCTCGTCCTGGGCATCGGCCGGCGCGAGTCGGAGGTTGACGCCATTGACGGCGACGAGCCGGTCGCCTGCCTTGATCCCGGCCTTGTCGGCCGGGCTTCCGGCCGACACGTCGGCGACCAGCACGCCCAGCGTATCGCTGGCGCCGGTGGATTCGATCGAGATGCCGAGGCGGGGACGGTTGGCGTCGCCAGCCATGGTGATGAGCCCGCGACGCGCGCGGGGGATGGTGATGGCCTGGGCGGGGAGCACGGCGGACGCTCCAACCAGCGCCAGCAGGACGGCGGGGAGGTGTCGGTTCTTCATGGTCGTCGGGTTGTGTTCACCCCGTCTGTCACCGGCGAGGCGGCAAGGGGTTTACCACCCCCGCCGCCGAACCCGACCACCCGGCTCAGCGCCCGGCCAGGCGCGACCCGATGAGCGGGGCCGCGAGGAAGGCGAGCATCGCGAGCGCCACGAACCATTGCGGATGCGGGATGGCCATGAAGTTCGCGGCGCCGCCGACCGCGAAGAACCCTCCCACGATGGCGGCGTGCAGCCGCGCCCGCGCGGGCGCCATCCGTGCCGCCAGCGCCGCGCCTAACGACGGCCCCACCAGGTAGGCGAACAGGAGCGGGAGGAAGTGCGCCGCCGGGAGCGTGCGCATGGCGGCCTTCACCGCCGCCGGGTCGCTCACGTCGAGCCCCGCCGGGGGCGGCACCAGCACGTGCCCCAGCGCCTCCACGCCGTAGGTCGCGATCCCGCCGATGAAGATCCCGGCCGCCACCGAGATGACGCTGCGGATGATTGGAGGCGTGGATGACGACATCAGTACACTCCGAGGTCGAGGGCCGACGCCACCGGGCCGCGATATCCCGCCTCGCGCACCTCGCGCAGGAGGTCGGCGTCGGTCGCTCCCCAGTAGAGCTGGTGGTAGAGGAGGAGCGACTTCGCCCGCGCGTCCCGCGCCAGCGCCGCCAGCTCCACCGTGGACGTGTGCGCGTTGCGATGGTACGCCTGCCACTTCGGCGGACGCGTCCTGAAGCGCGCGGTGGAGTACACCTCGTGCACGAGGAGGTCGCAGCCATTGCACGCCTCGACCACGGCGCGGCTCGCCCGGGTGTCCCCGGAGACGACGACCACGCGGTCCGGCGTCTCGAACCGGTAGCCGAAGGCGTACTTCCAGTCGCCGTGCGGGACGGCGAACGCCTTGACGGTCACCTTGTCGTCGCGATAGACGACGCCGGGGCGCACCACGGTGGTCCGCGCCTGGTAGCCGGTGCGGTTGGCATGCTCGCGTCCGTCGAGGCGCACGCGGACGTCCTCGCGCCAGGCCGACTCGAGATGGCCGACCATGGCGCTCACGCCCGGGGGTCCAAAGATCCGCAGCGGCACGGCGCGCTCCAGCACCCAGGGAGTGAAGAGGAGATCCGGAAGCCCCACCGTGTGGTCGGAATGCAGGTGCGTGAGGAAGACGATGTCCAGCCGCTCGACCGCAAGCGCCTTCTCCCCCGCGCGCACCGCCGACGCGGCCCGCCTCACGACGCCTGGCCCCGCGTCCACGAGATACGGCCGGCCATCGACGACGATGGCCACGGCGGGCCCCGAGCGGTCAGGGTCGGCATTCGGTGTCCCGGTCCCGAGCATCACGACCCGCGTGCGGCCTCGCGGGGGCGACTGCCCCTGCACCTCGCGGGGGATGATCACGAGCGAGGCGATCGCCACGGCGATCCACACGCGGCTGCCCAGCGGCCGACCGGAAATCGATGTCATGGTACCTCGCCCTGTAGGAGCGCCACCAGCGTGCGACTGTCCAGGTTCCCTCCGGACACCACCGCGACCACCGGCCCGTCGCCCGCGTCCCCGGTCAACGCGGCCGCCACGGCGGCCGCCCCCGCCCCCTCGGCGAGGACCCGGTTCCGCTCGAGCAGGAGCCGAAGCGCCGACGCCACCTGCGGCAACGACACGACGAGCGACCCCGCGAGGAGCGTGGAGGCCAGCGGCCAGATCTCGTCCAGGACGCTCCGCCCCCCGATGCCGTCGACGAAGCTCGCCGTGTACGACGTCGGGACGGGACGCCCCGCCGCCAGGGCGGGGGCAAGTGGCGCCGCGGTGTCGACCTCCGCGGCCAGGACCCTGACGTGCGGCGCCAGCTGCCGCACCGCCGAGGCGATCCCGCAGCTGAGCCCCCCGCCACCATAGGGGACGACGATCGCGGTGACGTCGGGGACGTCCTCGAGGATCTCGAGCGCGATGGTCGCGTTGCCCGCCATCACGTCGGCGTCCGACACGGGGTGGACAAAGCGCCCCGGGATGTCGGGTGAGCCGTGGTCGACGAGCAGCTGCCACCATGCGTCGAAGGAGCGCCGCACGATGCGCCCGCCGAGCCGCTCCACCGCCCGCACCTTGGTGTCCGGGGCGTGGTCGGGGACGACGACGGTGCACGGGACGCCAAGCTCGCGCGCGCACCACGCCACCCCCTGCGCCATGTTCCCCGCGCTCGCCGTCCAGACCCCGCCGCCCAACGTATCGGGTGACAGGCGCCGCAGCGCATTGCCTGCCCCGCGCAGCTTGAACGAGCCGATCGGCTGCAGGTTCTCCAGCTTGAGGCGCACGTCGGGGTGCGGTGCGTCGTGGCGCAGCCGCACCACGGGGGTGCGCATCGCGGTCCCGCGCAGGCGCTCGCGGGCGGCGAGGATCGCGTCGAGCGGGATGATGGGCGGGAGTGTCACGGGACCGGGCGCAGTCCGCCGAGTTCGATCCACGTGCCCGCCCCGGTCGCGAGCGCACGCTCGTAGATGAGGCGCGCACTGGCCACGTCTTCCACCGCGAGCCCCAGCGACTTGAAGAGGGTACGCTGCGCCGGGTCGGTGCGCCCGGCCACGCGCCCGAGGACGAGCTCACCGAGCTCGCCGCGGATGTGCGCATTGTCCACCGCTCCCTCGTCGCGCGGGATGAGGAAGTCTCCCGCCTCGCTCATCGCCGACTCGCGCCGGTCGACGAAGAGCAGCGACTGCTCCACCGCCTCGGTGTCGAGCTCGCGCGCCGAGGCGATCGACGCCCCGACGGCATTGACGTGGGCACCGGGGGCGACCCAGGCGCCCTGCAGCACCGGCGAACGCGACGCGGTCACGGTGCAGATCACGTCGGCGCCACGCACGGCGTCCGCGGCCGTGTCACAGGCAACGACCTCGAGGGCGAATCGCTGGCGCGCCCATGTCACGAAGTGCGCGCGACGGTCCGTGCTCCTGCTCCAGATGGCCACCTGTTGGATGGGGCGCACGGCGCACATCGCCTCGAGATGCGTCATCGCCTGTACGCCGGCGCCGAGCAGGGCCAGGCGCGATGCCCCGGGGTTCGAGAGGAGTCGGGTGGCGAGTCCGGACACGGCCGCGGTGCGGATCGCGGTCACCGAGCTGGCGTCGATGATGGCGAGGAGGCGGCCGTGCGTGTCGTCGAAGTACAGGATGACGCCGATGTGCGACTCGTACGGTGTGGCGTCGTTTCCCGGGAAGACGGTGATGACCTTGGCCCCGATCGCGCTGCCGAGGATGGCGGGCATCAGCGCGAAGGCATCGCGCCCCGAGTGGAGGCGGAGCACCTGGCGAAGGGGGAGGAGCGCCTCGCCGCGCGTGGCGGCGGCGAGCGCCTCGCCCATGACGTCGATGCACTCCGCCATGGGGAGGAGGCGCTCGACCTCGGCGTGGGGGACGATCAGCGTACGGGCGTCTGCCATGGGGCTCGAGGAGGGTGCGCTGCCTCGCCGGTGGGCTGGGTCGTGTGACCCATGCGCCTCCGGCGCGACCGCGCGATTCTGTCACGCTTGGTGTCACGGCGTAAGGTCGAGCGAAGCCCATGGTCGAACACCGGCATGTGCGAAACGCCATGCCGCGTGCGGCGGCCCGTGCCCCGGGAAATGTGGTGCTTGCCGTGCGCCGTTCCCCAATCTAAGATCGACGCGCCCCCGCGCGTGCACCCCGTGGTGCCGGCGGTGGACTCTCACCTCTGGAGCCTCGCATGCACGGAAAGTCCATATTCGCCCTCCCCCTGCTCTGGCTCGCCGCGTGCGGCGGCGGCGCGGAGAAGGGCGCGCCCGCCACGGCCAGGTCTGCGCCGTCGACACCGCCGGTGGTCACGATTGTCGCCAAGGACTTCGCCTTCGAGGCGCCCGACACCATCCATGCCGGCATGACCACCCTCAAGCTCGTGAACGAGGGACCGAACCTGCACCACGTGCAGCTCGTGCGGTTGAGGGAAGGGCGGAGTTACGAGGAGTTCCTGGCGGCGCTGAAGGAAATGAAGCCCGGGATGGCGCCCCCGGCGTGGATCATCGACGTGGCTGGCCCCAATTCCCCCCTCCCGGGCGGCGAGTCGTCGCTGACGCAGGAGCTCCAGCCGGGAACGTACGCCCTGACCTGCTTCATCGACACGCCTGATCACGTGCCGCACATCGCCAAGGGGATGGTGAAGCCGCTGACGATCCTTCCCAACAACATGCCGTCGGCCGCCGCCCCCACGGCGGACATCACGGTGACGATGTCGGACTATGCGTGGGAGATCACCCCGGCGCTCTCGGCGGGGAAGCACGTGATCCGGATCGAGAACGCCGCCTCGCAGCCGCACGAGATGTTCATCATGCAGCTGGCGCCGGGGAAGACGGCGGAGGACGTGATGAAGTGGGGCCAGACCTATGAGGGGCCGCCGCCGGGGAAGCCGATGGGCGGGATCTCCGGGATGGCGACCGGGCAGGTGGGCTACCTGCCGGTGGACCTGCCGGCGGGCGAGTACCTCCTGGTCTGCTTCCTCCCCGACGCGAAGGACGGGCAGCCGCACCTGGCGCACGGGATGATCAAGCAGCTGACGGTCAGCTGAGCGAGCGGGCGCCGGCTGCGGCGCCCGCCAGCGGCCCTCGCACACCAGAGAATGCACGCGGGGCCCGGCGAGCGCCGGGCCCCGCGTCGTTCGCCGCGGACGCGGGGGGTCAGACCACCAGGTTGAGCAGCCGCCCCGGGACGAAGATGACCTTCCGGAGCTCGCCGGTGACGTGCCGGGCGATCCCGGGCTCGCCCAGCGCCGCGGCGAGCGCGTCGTCCTGCGAGACGTCGGGGGCGACGGTGACCGTCCCCCGCAGCTTGCCGTTCACCTGCACCGCCAGTTGCACCGACTCGTCGCGCGCGAGCGCGGGGTCGAAGACGGGCCACCCGCTGTCGAACACGCTCGCCGTGTGCCCGAAGCGCTCCCACAGCTCCTCGGCGATGTGCGGGGCGAACGGCGCGATCATCTGCACCACCGGCTCCACCTCGCGCCGGTGCGGCGTGCGCTCCCCCTTCCGGAGCGTGTTCATGTACTCCATCATCGCCGCGATCGCCGTGTTGTAGCTGAGGCGCGGGATGTCGTGGGTGACCTTGGCGATGGCCTGGTGCAGCTTGCGCAGCACGCCGGGATCGGCGGCGCCGTCGGTGTGCGCGATGGTCGCCGCCAGCCACAACCGGTCCAGGAAGCGCCGGACGCCGCTGATGCCCGCGTCGCGGAAGTCGCCCCCCTCCTCGTACGGGCCGAGGAACATGAGGTAGGTGCGGAACGCGTCCGCCCCCCACTGGTCGATGAAGGCGTCGGGGTTCACCACGTTCCCGCGGCTCTTCGACATCTTGGCCCCCTCGCGGATGATGAGGCCGTGGGCGCGGAACCTCGTGAACGGCTCCTCGAAGTGCAGGTGCCCCATGTCGTGCAGCACCATGGTGATGAACCGCGCATACAGCAGGTGCAACACCGCGTGCTCGTTCCCGCCGATGTACGAGTCGACGGGGAGCCACTTGCGCGTGAGGGCCGCGTCGAACGGGACGTCGTCGTGGCCGACGCTCGGGTACCGCAGGAAGTACCAGGCGCTGTCGAGGAACGTGTCGGACACGTCGGTCTCGCGGCGCGCCGTCGCCCCGCACGCCGGACACGGGACGTGGTACCACTCCGCGTGACGCGCGAGCGGCGAGACCCCCGAGTCGTCGGGCTTGAAGTCGGGGATGTCGGGCAGGACCACCGGGAGGTCCGCCTCGGGGACGGGCTGCGTCCCGCAGGCGTCGCAGTAGATGACCGGGATCGGCGGCCCCCAGTAGCGCTGCCGCGAGATGCACCAGTCATGCAACCGGTAGTTGGTCACGGGCGTCCCGGCGCGACGCTCGGCCAGCCACGCGGTCACCGCGCGCTTCGCCTCGGCGACCGGGAGGCCGTCGAACGCCCCGGAATTCACCAGCCGCCCGTCCGCATCGTCGGTGAACGCCGACTCGAGCGGCGTCTCCGCCGTGTCGTCGGGGCCGGCCACCACGCGCACGATCGGGAGCGAGAAGACCTGCGCGAACTCGAAATCGCGCTGGTCGTGCCCCGGAACCGCCATGATCGCCCCGGTCCCGTACTCCATCAGGACGTAGTCGGCGATCCAGACCGGAATCGGCTCCCCCGTTGCCGGGTTGACGGCGTACGCGCCGGTGAAGACTCCCGTCTTCTCCTTCGTCGACCTCCGGGTGACGAGGTCCTGGTGCAGCGAGCGCTCGCGGTACGCCGTCACCTCGGCACGCTGCGCCTCGGTGACCAGCGCGTCGACCAGCGGATGCTCCGGCGCCAGCACCATGTACGTGGCCCCGAAGATCGTGTCCGGCCGCGTGGTGAAGACGGTGATCGCACGCGCTCCCGCCTCCCCTCTCCCGTCGCCCGTCTCGAGGGCAAAGTGCAGCCGTGCCCCCTCGCTCCGCCCGATCCAGTTGCGCTGTGCCGTCTTCGTGGTCTCCGACCAGTCGATGACCTCGAGGTTGTCGAGCAGCCGCCCGGCATAGTCGCTGATGCGGAAGAACCACTGCTCCAGGAAGCGCTGCTCGACCGGCGTCCCGCATCGCTCGCAGGCCCCGGCGATCACCTGCTCGTTGGCCAGCACCGTCTTGCAGCTGGGACACCAGTTCACCGCCGCCTTCTTCTTGTACGCCAGCCCGCGATGGTAGAGCTGCAGGAAGACCCACTGGGTCCACTTGTAGTAGTCGGGCGACGTGGTGTCGACCGATTGGCGCCAGTCGACCATCAACCCCGCGCGCTCCAGCTGGCGCCGGAAGTTGGCGATGTTCCGCGGGATGAGGCGCATGGGGTGCTCGCCCACCTTGAGCGCGTAGTTCTCGGAGTGGATCCCGAAGGCATCGTATCCGAGTGGCTCGAAGACCGTGTGCCCCTGCTGGCGGTGAAATCGTCCATAGATGTCGTTCCCCGTGAAGGCAAAGAGGTTGCCGACATGCAGCCCCTCGGCCGAGGGATAGGGGAACATCATCAGGGCGTAGAACGGACGCTCGCCCCCCGCCAGGTCGGTCTCGTTCGTCCCGCGCTCACGCCATCGGGCCTGCCACTTGGCCTCGACGGTGCCGGGATCGTAGCCAGCCGGTTCGGCGGCGTTGGGGGGTAGGTTCGGTGAGGTCATCGCAAGTCATTGGAACACGGCGCGTTACGCGCCTCTTCGCCCCCCAAGCTGGAGGACGTGGAGTGACGGAATCTAGCGGCACGCAGCAGGCCCTCAAAGGCGCCCCCCGGCGCCGTGGGGTGGATCTCTCCAACGCGGCCCTCGTCAGCGGGCTTGGCGGTGGCCTGGTGTTGACCGTCTGCGTCTGGCTGGTCCGGCGCGAGCTCGCCGGGGCCGGGACGCTGACCCTGCTCGCCCTGCTCGGGGCGGCGATCGGCGCAGCGCTCGTCTTCGCCTCGCTCGCCGTGGCCACGATGGCGGCCCCCGCCACCGGCGAGGGAGCGCGCCGGCTGCTCGACGCCCTCGATTCGGCGGCCCGCGGCGACTTCGTCAGCGCCGTCCCCCAGCCCATTCCGGGACTCTTCGCCCCCATTGCCCGGGGGGTGCGCCAGTCCGCCATCAACACCCGCAACCTGCTGACGGGGGTGCGCGACCAGACACGCGACGTCGCCGCCCGGGCCGCCGACCTGCAGCTCCAGACCTCCACGCTCGCCCCCTCCGCCCAACACGCCAACGAGCATCTCGCCCTCGCCGGGCACCAGATGACCGCCCTGGCCGAGTCCGCGCGCGCCGCGCACACCGACGCCACCCGCACGCGCGACGCGGCGCTGGCCCTCGTACGGGAATTCCGCGACGCGACCGGTCGGGGGGCACAGTCGGCATCCGCGGTGCGCAATTCGGCGGCGGACCTGGCCACGCACGCCGACCAGGTCCAGCAGGTGGCGATCGTCCTTCGCGAGGCGTTGGGCGACCTGGAGGCGCTCACGCGGTCGGCCGACGAGATTCGCGAGTTCGCCACGCTGGTGCGCAAGATGGCGCGCCAGTCGAAGCTGCTGGCGCTCAACGCGGCGATGGAGGCGGCGCGCGCCGGAGAACAGGGGAGCGGCTTCGCCGTCGTGGCGGGGGAGGTGCGGCGCCTGGCCATGAGCTCCACCGACGCCGCCGATCGCACCGAGGCGCTGGTCGGCGACGTCCTCGCCCGGGCCGAACGCTCCCGCCTCCGCGCCGCGGAGGGGAGTGGGGCGCTCGAAGGGGCCCACAGCCGCCTGCTGGCGGCCATCGTCGCGCTGCGCGAGCACGAGCAGGCCATTCAATCGGCAGCCGGCGACGCGGCACGCCTCGACCCCGTCTCGGCGGCCCCGCTGGCCGAATCGCTCGCCGACCGGTTGCATCGCCTCGCGCAGGAGGCCGACGCGGCGACCGCCGAAGTGCACGAGGCGCACCTGGCGGCCGGCGTGCAGCTGGCGAAGTCACAGGATGTGGCCGCGCTGGCGGCCACGCTGGCGCGCGCGGCGCAGAAGGGGGCGGCGTCGCTCGCCGCCGTGCGACTCGAGGTTCCGGGACGCACGGCGGCCGTCGACGCCCCGGCTACGAATCCCGCGGCACTGCCCGCGGCCGTTGCTCTTTCCTGAACAGGTACACGCACGGCTCGATGCGCGCCCCCTTCTCGTCGCACACGGCGAAGGTGCTCCCTTCGTACGCCGAGGCGCCGGCGTAGCGCCCGTCCTTCGTGAGGGCGTAGAAGTTGAGGTCGAAGTAGGGGCGTCCGTTGCCGTCGAGCAGTCGCGCCTCCGTCATGGCGATGACCCGCTCCATGACCTTCATGAGCGCGGCCTCGGGCGAGGCGCCATTGCGCATCAACTCGACGGCGAGGAAGGCGCCGCAGACCTTGATGTTCGCCTCGCCGCGCCCCGTCGAGCCGGCCGCGCCCACCGTGTTGTCGCAGTATTGCCCCGCCCCGATGATCGGCGAGTCGCCCACGCGCCCCGGCACCTTCCACGCCATGCCGCTGGTGGTGGTGCACGACGAGACGTCGCCCGCCGCGTTCACCGCGTTCATGTTGATCGTCCCGGTGGTGAACTTGATGCGGATGTCGTCGTCGTGGTCCAGCCAGGCATCGCCGCGGTTGAGGCGCGACTTCCAGCGCAGCCAGTCCTGCCGCGATTTCTCGGTGAGGAGGTTCTGCGGCGTGAACCCCATGTTCACCGCGAAGCGGCGCGCGTCGGCGCCGACCAGCATGATGTGGTCGGTGTAATCCATGACGGCCTTGGCCACCAGCGACGGGGTGGCGATGTCCTCGATGCAGCCGACCGCCCCGGCGCGCCGCGTGGGGCCGTGCATCACCGACGCGTCCAGCTGGACGACCCCTTCCTCGTTAGGCAGCCCACCCAGCCCCACCGACTGGTCGTCGGGGTCGAGCTCCTGGATGTTCACCCCGGCGATGATGGCATCGAGGGTATCACCCCCCGCGACGACCTGGTCGTAGGCCACCTTCACGCCGCGGAGCCCGTTGGCGCTGGCGACCACCACCGGCCGGGGGACGCGCGGCGACGAGGGACGGGAGGCGGGTGACGGGAGGGCGTCGCTGCGCGACGCGCCCACGGCGAGTGCGGCGGCCGTGGTGGCGCCACTCGCGAGAAAATCGCGGCGAGAGATGGGCATGACGGGGGGGGGGTGAAAGTGGAAGGGGAGCGCGCGAATTCTACGGCGCCGCAGGCGCGGTGACGAGCTGGAACCCGTGCGCCGCCATACGTGAGCCTCTCGTCTTCTCGTCTTCTCGTCTTCTCGTCTTCTCGTCTTCTCGTCTTCTAGAATTCCAGGCGTGCCAGGTACGCCAGGTCCTCCCTGGCACTCGCCAGCGAATCCCTCGCGCCTTCCTGTTCCACGAAGAACGACTTCTGGTCCACGTCGGGAATCGCGGCGAGGATCCGCCGCAGGTCGACGCTCCCCGTCCCCAGCTCGGTGTCACGGGTGCGATCGGCGACCACGTCCTTGAGGTGGAAGCTCCAGCAGCGCGCGGCGTGGCGTTCGAGGAAGGCGTGCGGGTCTCCGCCCCCCATCACCATGTTCCCGACGTCCAGCTGCAATCGCACGACCGCCGGGTCGGTCGACTCGGCGAAGAAGTCGATCGGGACGCGCCCCTCGAGCGGCTGCTGGTGCCCGGGCTCGTTATGGAAGGCGAGCCAGATCCCGTGCCGGCGGGCCACCTCCCCCGCGCGGTTGAAGCGCTCCGCCCATTCCTTCCAGTCGTCCAGCGTGCGAGAGGTGTCGACGGTGAAGCTGGGGACGACGAGCGTCTCGTGCCCCAGCATCCGGGCGACGTCGAGCGACCGCTCCCACCCGACCAGCACGGCCGCGGGCGAGATGTGGGCCGACGGCGCGCGCAGCCCTTCCCTGTCCAGCGCCGCTCGCACCTGCGCCGGAGACCTCCCGAAGTTGCCGAACGTCCAGAGGAGCTCGACATCGGTGTAGCCCATCGCGCGAACCGCGGCCAGCGTGCGCTCGGGATCGCGGCGCATGGCATCGCGGACCGAGTAGAGCTCGAGTCCGATCCGGGTGAGGCGTCGCGCGCCCGGGGGCACCCGGCCGCCTCCCCTCGCCCCCGCGGCGAGCCCGAGCATGCCGAGCCCCAACCGCTCGACGAAGCGTCGCCTGTGCATCGTCCCTCCCCCACGAATGGTGGTCGTGTAGCGCCGGCGCGGGGTCGTGCGTACGATCCCGTACATCGCGCGCCGCCCGGCGGCGCCGTGACCGTATCACCTTCGCATCGAGGCCGCAATGCGCACGCTGGTGTCCACACTTCGACCAACGAACAGGCTGCGGGGCGCGCTCGCCCTGCTCGCCCTGCTCGCCGTTGCCACCCCCATCCAGGCGCAGTCCCGCCCCATGACCGTCGACGACGTCATGGACCTGCGGAGCGTGGGGGCCGTGGCCATCTCGCCCGACGGCGCGCGTGTCGTCTACACCGTGAGCGCGTGGGAGCACCCGGCCGCGCGCGACACCAGCAAGGGGGATCGTCACGACATGCGGTCGCACCTCTGGATGGTGTCGACCCGCGGCGGCGACCAGCGACAGCTCACCTTTGGTGAGCGTGGCGAGACCGCGCCGCAGTGGTCGCCGGCCGGGACGTACCTCTCCTTCATCGCCGCCCGCGGCACCGCCTCGGGCGACGAGGGGCCGCGCCCGCAGCTGTGGCTCCTGCCGGCGGCGGGCGGCGAGGCGTGGCAGCTGACGACCGCGCGCGACGGGGTGAGTGGCTACACCTGGTCGCCCGACGGCGCGCGCATCGCCTACCTCACGACCGACTCGCTGACTCGCGACGCCGAGGCCAGGGTGCGCCGGCGCGACGATCCCAAGCCGTTCGAGGGCGATCTTCGCCTGTCGCACGTCTGGGTGGTCGACGTCGCCACGAAGAAGGCGACCAAGGTGACGAGCGGCGCCTTCACGGTGCGCGGCGCTCCCAGCTGGTCTCCCGACGGCACGCAGCTGGCCATCCTCACCTCGCCCACCCCGCTCATCCGCGACGAGCGGCGCGAGGCCTGGATCGTCAGCATCGCCACCGGCGAGCGTCAGCGCGTCGCCCCACCCCCCTCCATGGTCGCGCAGGGGACGCCCGCCTGGTCACCCGACGGGCGCACCCTGGCCTTCGGGGCACTGGTCGACACCTGGAAGCCGAACGGCGACGGGATCGCCCCGCGCTCGCTCAAGAACACGAACCTCGTGCTGTATGATGTCGCCAGCCGCAGCGCGCGCGACGTCTCGAGCGCGCAGCTCGACAACTCGGTCGGGGCACCGCGCTGGACACCGGATGGCAAGGCGGTGACCTTCAGCGTCCAGGAGCGGGTATACAACAGCGTCTATTCGTTCGACGTCGCGAGCGGGCGCATCACGGCGATCACGAAGGAGATGATGGTCCGTCCTCCCTCGTACTCGGCCGACGGGCGCACCGTCGCCTTCGCCATGGACACGCCCTCGTCGCCGGCCGAGGTCTACGCCACCGACGCCTCGTTCTCCGCGCCGACGCGCCTGACGAGCACGAACCCGCAGCTGGCGGGGATCGCATTGGGGGAGACCGAGGTCGTCACCTGGAAGAGCAGCGACGGGTGGAACGTGGAGGGGATCCTCCTCAAGCCCGTCGGCTACCAGCCGGGGCAGCGCGTCCCCCTTCTCGTCGACGTTCACGGCGGCCCCACCGGGGCGCACACCAACGGCTTCAAGGCCAGCTGGGGGAACGCGGGACACTACTGGGCCGGCCGCGGGTGGGCGGTGCTCTATCCCAACCCCCGCGGCAGCACGGGGTACGGCGAGAAGTTCATGCGCGGCAACATCAAGGATTGGGGAGGCGGCGATTATCGCGACATCATGACCGGCGTCGACGATCTCGTGCGCCGCGGCATCGCCGACGCCGACCGGCTGGCCATCACCGGGTGGAGTTACGGCGGCTACATGACCGGATGGGTCGTCTCGCAGACGGGACGCTTCAAGGCGGCGATGATGGGTGCCGGGCTGGCGAACATGGAGAGCATGTACGGCACCACCGACATCCCCGGCTACATCGGGACCTTCTACGACGGGATGCCGCAGCTGGACGGCTCGCTCAACAACAAGTCGCTCCAGTTCTACCGTTCGCGCTCGGCGATCCAGTACGCCGACAAGGTCACCACCCCGCTCCTCATGCTGCATGGCGGGAGCGACGAGCGCGTCCCCATCGGGCAGCCGATGGAGTACTTCCGGAACCTGAAGGATCGCGGAAAGACGGTCGAGCTGGTCTTCTACCCGCGTGAGGGGCACGGCCTGTCGGAGTACTACCACCAGGCCGACAAGCTCAAGCGCGAGTACGAGTGGATCGCGAAGTTCACGCTCCAGGGCAAGGTGCTGCAGTAGCTTACCGTGCGGTCGCGGCGTCGCGAGACGCCGCGACCGCATCCCTCGACACGCCAGCAACACTCGCCGCATGCAGCCACGACACCTTCTCTGTACGCAGTGTGGCGCAGAGACCAGCGCCCCGCTCAAGCTCCCGCCGGGGAGCCCCTGGGTCGCCCTCGTGCTCGCCGTCCCCTTCGTGATTCCGGGGCTGGTGTACACGGTGTGGCGCTACACCATGCGGCGCACCGTCTGCCCGACGTGCGGGCACGCGCAGTTGATCCCCGGCGACGCTCCGCTGGCACGCGCCTGGCGCTCGGCCGGGTGGCTCCCAGGGCGACCGCCGGCGCGCGAGGAAGAGGCGCGTCCCGTGACCGCCCCCGACATCCGCCTCGACCGGATCGAGCAGGCCATCGACGCCATCGCCTCGGAAGTGGACCGAATCGCGCAGCACCAGCACCAGCACCACCAGCAGCAGCAGCGCGGGCTCGGCGGCTCCCGCGCCGAGCACGATGCCCCGAGTCCGCCGCGACTCCGCGATCGGGGCACCGTCACCCCGGCCTGAGCGACACCCTCCCGTGGCGTGGCACGCCCGGCGCCTCGCGCGCCGGGCGTGCCGTTTCTCCCGCGGAGCGCGCGCCAGCCATATTGAATGGACGCGTTGCGAGAGGTCACCCCGACCTGTCGATATTCCAGCGCGGCGCACGCCGCGACGACGCGCGTTCCTCCTTCCCGTTCACCGGCGCATGACCCTCTCGACCATCCGCGAACAGCTTCGCCTCCTCTCCTTCCTGCAGGGGCTCACCGACACCGCCCTGCACCAGCTGGCGCAGCAGGTGAGCGTGGAGGAGTTCCCCGCCGAGCACTCACTCTTCGCCGAGGGGGCACCGCGCAAGATGCTGGCGCTGTTGGTGCACGGAAGCGTGAGCATCGAGAAGACCCAGAACGCGCGTCCCGTGCGCCTGGCGACGCTGGGAGCCGGCGAGGCGGTCGGCGAGGGGATCCTGCTCGACGACAGCCCGCACGGGACCACGGCACGCACGCTGGAGCGCACCACCGCCTTCGTCCTCACCCGGGAGAGGACCGAGGCCATGCTGAAGGAGAATCCGACGCTCTACGCCGCCCTGGTGGCGCGGGCGGCGAGCTCGATCTCCCGGCGCCTCGCGGCGACCGACGCCACGATGATCGGGCGGGGGCGCCGCCTGGGCTTCGCGGGCGCGGTGACGCGTACGGAAAAGGACCTCCTTGGAACGCGCGAACTCCCGGACGACGCGCTGTACGGCATCCAGACGCTGCGGGCGATGGAGAACTTCCCGATCACCGGCGTCGTGATCCGCGAGTTCCCGGCCCTCCTCGCGGCGCTGGCGGCGGTGAAGGAAGCGGCGGCCAAGGCCAACGCCGAGCTGGGGCTCCTGGACCAGGAGCGGTGCGACGCGATCGTGAAGGCGGCGAGCGAGGTCCGGCACGGGCGCCATCACGAGCACTTTTTGGTGGACGTGATCCAGGGGGGAGCGGGGACCTCGACCAACATGAACGCCAACGAGGTCATCGCGAATCGCGCCCTCGAACTGCTGGGGGGCAGGCGCGGCGACTACGACCGGCTCCATCCCAACTCGCACGTCAACCTCTCGCAGTCCACCAACGACGTCTATCCCACGGCCGTCCGGGTGGCGCTGCACGGCGAGATCGAGACGCTCCGGGACGCGATGCGCGAGCTCGCGCAGGCCTTCCAGCGAAAGGGGGAGGAGTTCGCCCCCTACCTCAAGATGGGGCGCACCCAGATGCAGGACGCCGTTCCGATGACGCTGGGCCAGGAGTTCAGCGCCTTCGGGCACACCATCCTCGAGGACGTCGACCGCCTGGGCGAGTCGCTCTCGCTGATCCGCGAGATCAGCATGGGGGCCACGGCGATCGGGACGGGGATCACCGCCCCGCCGGGGTACACGGAGGCGGTGCGGCGGGAGCTGTCGGCCATCACGGGGCTCGAGCTGGTGACGGCGCCCAACCTGGTGGAGGCGACCTCGGACACCGGCGCGTTCGTGCAGCTGTCGGGGGTCCTCAAGCGATGCGCCACCAAGCTGTCCAAGATCTGCAACGACCTGCGCCTGCTGAGTTCCGGGCCCCGGACCGGGTTCGGTGAGATCAACCTCCCGCCGATGCAGCCCGGCTCGTCCATCATGCCCGGCAAGGTCAACCCGGTCATCCCCGAGGTGGTGAACCAGGTGTGCTTCGAGATCATCGGCGGCGACATGACGGTCACCATGGCCGCCGAGGCGGGACAGCTGCAACTCAACGCCTTCGAGCCGGTGATCGCCTATCGGCTCCTGCGGGGGATCGATTCCCTGCGCAACGCCTGCGACGTGCTGCGGACGCGGTGCGTGGACGGGATCACGGCGAACCCGGACCGGATGAAGCGATTCGTGGAGGAGTCGATCGGGATCGTGACGGCGCTGGTCCCCGTGCTGGGGTATGCGGTGGCCACCGAGATCGCGAAGGAGGCGTTGGAGACTGGACGCGGGGTGTACGACGTGGTCCAGGCGCGCGGCTTGATGACGCGCGCGGCGCTGGACGAAGTCCTCAATCCGGCCGCGATGGTCGGAGAGTAGGAGCGGGGGATGGCGAGCCAACTCGATGGGGCGGGGCAGCTGAAGCTGGCGACGCTGGACGAGGCGGGGCTGCAGCTGCAGCGCCTGCACGCCCTGGTGGAGCGATACGCGATGGCGGTGCGGACGCAGTCGGAGACCGGGCAGTTCCGGCAGCAGCTCACGCGGACCGCGACGCCGCTCCACGGACTGCTCAAGCCGCAGTTCAGCGTGATCGCCGACGTGGTGAGCAGCTTCCTGCTGGTCGCCTCTCGCGGCGGGAGCGAGCAGACGAAGGTGCGGGGACTGCGGGAATCGGTCGCGCAGGTCCGCATGCAGCTCGACATCGCGGTCACGAAGGTCAAGGAGAAGCATGCGATCGTGGCCGAAAAGACCGAGGCCTGAGCCCGGATTTCGCGGCCTCGCTCCACGATGAACGCGGCTTAACTCATTGCGGCGCCGCGCCTCTGGGCGCGGCGCGTTCTTCTTGCCCTCCCCCGGGCCCAACCGTACTTTGTCCCTTTCCACGCCCCGACCGGTCAGGCCGGGGTGCGTGTTCCCCGCCCACATTCCAATCCGAATGCTACGGAACCTCCGCTCGCGTCGGGGGGCCACGGTCTTTGTTGCCGCCGTCGCCCTATTGGCCCTGGCCGCCTGTTCAGGCGGTGACTACCCCAACTCGACGTTCCTCCCCACTACGGACAACAACCGCGACGTCACCGCGCTCTGGAATCGGATGATGTTCTGGGGGACCGTGGTGTTCGTGATCGTCGAGAGCCTCCTCATCTATACCATCCTGAAGTATCGTCGCCGGCCGGGGGGGCCCGAACCCCGCCACGTGCACGGCAACACGCTGATGGAGATCACCTGGACGCTGGCGCCGGTCCTCATCCTCGTCCTGATTGCCGTGCCGACGGTGCGCACGATCTTCAAGACGCAGGCGAAGGCGCCGGCCGGTTCGCTGGAAGTGGAGGTGATCGGGCACCAGTGGTGGTGGGAGTTCCGTTACCCCCAGTACGGCGTGACCACGGCCAACGAGCTGTACCTCCCGCAGGGTCGGCCGGTGAACTTCGCGCTGCGCACGGCCGACGTGCTGCACTCGTTCTGGATTCCGTCGCTGGCGGGGAAGCGCGACCTCATCTCGAACCGGACGAACTACCTCTGGTTCACCCCCGACTCGACGGGTGAGGCGGCGTTCAACGGGAGCTGCAACGAGTACTGCGGGGCGAGCCACGCGAACATGAAGTTCCGTGTCTTCACCGTCGCCCCGTCCGACTTCGAGACCTGGGCGACGCACCAGGCGGCCAACGCGGTCTTCCCGCCCCCGGCGCCCGCCGTCGACACGGCGACGGTCCGCCAGGTGAGCAACCCGGCGCAGGCCGCGCCGGCCCCCGCTCCGGCGGCGGCCAGTACCCCCTGGCAATTCCCGGCCGAGAAGATCCCCCCGCACATCGTCCCGCGGACGCCAATTCCGGCGGGAGTCATGATCGACGATGCGGTGATCGCGGCTGGCGACGCCCAGCGCGGCTTCACGACCTACTCGCGCTCGGCCTGCATCGGCTGCCACAAGATCCGCGGCAACCCGAGCTCGCTCGGCATCATCGGCCCGGACCTCACGCACGTCGGATCGCGCTACACCATCGCGGCGGGACTCTTCCCCAACGATGCCAAGCACCTTGCCCACTGGATCAAGAACGCGCGGGCCATGAAGCCCGGCTCGCTGATGCAGACGCTGGGCAAGGGCGAGCACGATCCGATCATGAACATCACGGTGGCGGCCGGTGGCCTGACAGACGAACAGATCGCCGACATCACTGCGTACCTGCTCAGCCTGAAGTAGCCACGCCGGCCGTCTTCGTCTTCTCGTCTTCCCGTCCTCTCGTCTTCCATAGTCATGGCAACTGTCGCTGCAAGTCCGACCTATGCATCCAGCGCGCCCAAGGCGCGCACCGGGCTGATGGAGTGGCTCACGACCACCGACCACAAGAAGATCGGCACGTTGTACCTGCACACGTCGCTCTTCTTCTTCGTGTTCGGCGGGCTCGAGGCGATCCTGATGCGCTGGCAGCTGATGCGCCCGAACAACACCGTGGTCACCGCCGAGCAGTTCAACCAGCTGTTCACGATGCACGGCACGACGATGGTGTTCCTCGCGCTGATGCCCCTCTCGGCGGCCTTCTTCAATTACCTGATCCCGCTGCAGATCGGGGCGCGTGACGTCGCCTTCCCGCGGCTGAATGCGTTCAGCTACTGGGTCTACCTCCTGGGCGGGCTGTTCATCACGCTCCCCATCTTCGCGTGGGTGGCCCCCAACGGCGGCTGGTTCGGCTATGCCCCGCTCTCCGGACGCACGTACTCGCCGGGGATGAACATGGATTTCTGGGTGCTCGGCATCCAGATCCTGGGCATCTCGTCGCTGGCCGCCAGCTTCAACTTCGCCACGACCGTCATCAACATGCGCGCGCCAGGGATGAACATGATGCGCATGCCGATCTTCACGTGGATGTCGTTCGTGACGCAGTTCCTGATCATCCTGTCGTTCCCGGTCATCACCATCGCCCTCGTCTTCCTGCAGTTCGACCGCTTCTTCGGGACGACGTTCTACCAGATCTCGGCCGGTGCCGACCCGCTCCTCTGGCAGCACCTCTTCTGGATCTTCGGGCACCCCGAGGTCTACATCCTCATCCTCCCGGCCTTCGGCCTGGTGAGCGAGGTGCTCCCGGCCAATGCCAGGAAGCCCCGGTTCGGCTACCCGGTGATGGCCTACTCCGGGATCCTGATCGGCTTCCTCGGCTTCGGCGTGTGGGCGCACCACATGTTCTCGGTGGGTATGGGCCCGGTCGCCGACACCGTCTTCGGCCTGATGACGATGCTCATCGCCATCCCCACCGGCGTGAAGATCTTCAACTGGATCTTCACGCTGTGGGGAGGCTCGATCCGCTTCACCGCGGCGACGAAGTTCGCGATCGGCCTCATCGCCATGTTCACCATCGGCGGCATCTCGGGGATCACGCACGCGTCGCCGCCGTCCGACCTGCAGCAGACCGACACGTACTACATCGTCGCCCACTTCCACTACGTGCTGTTCGGTGGGACGATCATGGGGATCTTCGCCGGCATCTACCACTACTTCCCCAAGATGTACGGCCGGAAGATGGACGAGCGCCTCGGCACCTGGCACTTCTGGCTGAACCTCATCGCGATGAACCTCACGTTCTTCCCGATGCACTTCTCCGGGATGCTCGGGATGCCGCGTCGCATCTACACGTACGACGCCGGGCAGGGGTGGGAGACGTTCAACCTGCTGTCGTCGCTCGGCGCGTTCCTCCTGGCGCCGGCCACCCTGATCTTCATCTACAACTTCTTCAGGTCCAAGAAGCACGGCGAAGTCGCGGGGCCGAACCCCTGGGATGCGCCGACGCTCGAGTGGTCGATCCCCTCGCCGCCGCCGGAGTACAACTTCGCCAAGATCCCGATGGTCACCTCGCGCTACCCGCTGTGGGACCTGACGCACCCCGAGCGCACGTCCGACATCCCGCACACGCAATCCGGGTGGGACGACGCGATGCGGCAGACGGGTGAGCACGACATGGCGCCCGTGCACATCGAGACGGAGACGAAGACGGCGAAGGAGCTGGGCATCGCCATGCCCTCCTCGACCATCAAGCCGTTCTTCGTGGCGTTAGGCATCACCCTGATGTTCGCGGGACTGATCTTCCTCCCCAAGGGGATGAAGGTCCCGGCGTACCTGCTGATGTATGGCGGGACGGCCATGTGGGTCGGCTACCTGTACGCCTGGCTCACGACCCCGCTCGAGGATCACCACTAGCCCAGCGGACGGGAGTGGATGCCACTCCCGTCCCCCGCCTCCTGTCTCCCGTCTCTTCATCGAATGTCTCACAGCGCTGAAGCAGCCCACGGCCACCACTACACGACCACCGGTCTCGACAACCGGAAGATCGCCATCTGGGCGTTCATCGGGTCGGAGTGCATGCTGTTCGCCTCGCTCATCTCCACGTACCTGATCTACAAGGGGAAGAGCCTCGTCGGCCCCTTCCCCCATTCGCCGTGGACCGATCCCTCCTCCGGAAAGGTCTACCCCGCCATCCTCAACATCCCCGTCACCTCGGCCTCGACGTTCGTCCTCCTGATGTCGTCGTTGGCGATGGTGCTGGCCTTGTCTGCGGTCGAGAACAGGGGAAAGCCGCTCCCCCCGGGGGCCGGCTGGTGGGACAAGGCGCTCACGTCGAGCAAGCTGTGGCTGTGGATGACGTGCCTCCTGGGCGCCGGCTTCCTCGCCTTCCAGGCCTACGAGTTCACCTCCTTCGTACATGAAGGGCTGACCATCCGCCGCAACCTCTTCGGCTCGACCTTCTTCACGCTCACCGGCTTCCACGGCGCGCACGTCACCGCCGGGGTCATCTGGCTCGGGACGCTCCTCGCCATCGACTACAAGCGCGGACTGCAGCCGTCCGACGCCCTCAACGTCGACATCGCCGCGCTGTACTGGCACTTCGTCGACGTGGTGTGGATCGCGATCTTCACCCTCCTCTACCTCATTCCGGACTGAGCCCCCACATGTCGTCGCACTCGAACGCACACGCCGAGCCCTACCACCCGACGTGGAAGGAGTACAAGTGGGTGGCGCTCATCCTGTTCCTCATCACGGTCGTCGAGGTCTGGGTCTACTACATCCCCGAGTTCGTCGCCACGAAGGCCTTCGTCCCGTCGCTCCTCATCATGTCGGCCGTGAAGTTCGCGATCGTCGTGATGTTCTACATGCACCTCAAGTACGACCACAAGATCTTCCGCGCCCTGTTCACGGGGCCGCTCATGGTCGCCATCGTGACGATCATCGGGCTCCTCTTCCTCTTCTCGAAGCTGGCGATCCGCCTGGCCTCGGGGGCGGCGTAGGGCGCGACGCAGCGGCAGGCATCGGGGGGTGGCTCCAGCACGGAGCCACCCCCCGTTTGCGTCTGGGGCGCGTCGTGCACGAGCGCGGTGTTCCCGTCGCCGCGCCGCATCAGGCGACGCGCATCAGGCGACGCGCATCAGGCGACGCGCATCAGGCGACGCGCATCAGGCGACGCGCATC